>CAZQYK010000051.1:0-5782 GCA_964597285.1 uncultured Spirochaetales bacterium | reverse complement strand
CTCTGCCTATCCGATTCGCTCCGCCGTGAGTCGGCGATAGGGAAGGGGCGCAGCGTCGAGGGCGCGGTGCAGCACGCGGATGAACAGCTCGGTCTCGCGCCAGCGTCGGTCGAAGCGGAACACGAACTCGTCCAGGTAGCGCTGCAGGTGCTTCGGGCTGACGCCGTGGAAGGTCCCGCGCAGCCAGGTCTTCAGGTTCCCGAAGACGGTGTGCGCCCAGGGCAACCGATGGACCGACTGGCGACCGTGGCCGCCCTTGCGTGGACGGTGGTCGATGCCGAGGTCGCGGAGCGCCACGTACGCCCCCCACGCGTCGGTGAAGACCGTGCTCTCCTCGGGCTGGACCGAAGCGTGGACGAACGACGTGAGGGCGGCCGTCGTCGCGCGGGGAATCACCGCGAGACGGACGGAGCCGGCGGTCCTGGCGCGCCGTTCGACCGCGATCGCCACGCCCGTCTTGCCCACGCCGCGTCCGAGCGCCCCCGCGCGATGCCCCCCGATGTAGGTCTCGTCCGCCTCCACCGCTCCCTTCAAGCGCAGCACGGGAGAGGGCGTGAGACCCGATCGGAGCTTGTGCAGCAGCGTCCAGGCCGTCTGGTAGCTCCCCACGCCCGTGTCGCGCTGGAACTGGCGCGCCGAGATCCCCTTCTTGTGGCGCGCCAGGAAGAAGATCCCGAGGAACCAGACGCGGAGCGCAACCCGCGTGCCGTGGAAGACCGCGCCGGCGGTCACCGAGCCTTGATAGCGGCAGCTGCGGCATTGCTCGAGCCGCCGCGCCGCGAGGAAGTGACTGCCCCGCTCTCCGCAGCGAGGACACCGGAATCCGCTAGGCCAGCGGGACCGACGCAGGTATGCCCAGCAGCTCTCCTCGTCGGGGAACTGGGCCTGGAACTCCAAGAGCGTGCTCGGGAAACGCATTCGACGTCCTCCTCGGACGGTCAGAATGACCTCCCGCTGTGTCACATCCGGTCACGGGCGGAGCGAATCGGATAGGCAGAGGGCGTTCAAGCTGGATTCTCGCTGCGTCCGAGAAGCAGCATTCCGTCAACTATCCCCGTCCGCGGGTGATTTCAAGCTGGCGACCTCGTGCTGGAGCCCGCGTGGCGCGCGGGGGCACTCGCGAAGGGTAGACGAGCAGCGCACTGAACGCGCAGGTCGCCTGTCGGGGTTTGGTCGGTGACAGGTCCGTGGCACCGCGATCAGCGGGTCACGGCTCGTCGTCCGGGGGTGTCTGATCGAATTCCCAGCACTCTGCGGTTTCGAGTCGCCCAGCGGGTGAGACGTCGCGGGGCGTTGCGGGTGTGATCGGGGGTGCGCGCGCGGGAAGGCCCATGGACTCGAGGATCCGCCGGGCGATCGCCGGGTCCTCGATCGCCGCGATCAGGCGCAGCGCGGCTCCGCAACGCGGGCAGCGGAGCGCATCGAGTCCGAAGACGCGCTTCAGGAGCGCGGCCCAGCGGAGCCTGCGGGGTCGGGTTTCGGGTCGATCTTCGGGGCCGCGATCGGCCCCGGATGCGAGGGATCCCGCCGCTTCGGGCGCGGCGTTCGCACCGTCTGCGGCGCCGCTGAGCCCCGGGTCGAACGCCCTGAGCGGGACGACTCGACGGCGCAGGCTCGCGCACGGCGCGAGGAGGCCGTGATACCGCACCTGGTGTGCGCGCGGAGGCGGAATCAGCGGAACGAGGCGCTCGATCAGCTCGCTGCGCTCCATCGCGACGTGCGTGGTGCCATCGCGCCAGCGCGTCTTCAGGCGAAGCAGGAGCCGGCCATCGCTTCGCTCCTCGAGCCGCTCGTTCGCCAGCGGCGGGCGCGCGGCATAGCGACACAGGCGTTCGAGGCGGCGCCGATCGCGCGCAGGCACCGCGACCGCAGCGTGGAGGGTCATGCCGTGGCGCTCGGGTACGCGTGGCGTGGCCTCGGGGTCTTCGTCTTCGGTCGGATCGTCCGGATCGACCCGATCGCCGATGCGACGCCACGGCGCGCCCGGCTCCGGGCCGTCAGCCCTGCGCGCGCGCAGCGAGGCCGCCGCGAGCGCGGCCAGGAGCGGCTCGTCGCGCGCGAGCGCATCGTCGTCTTCCTCGGCTGCGCGCGACGCCAGCAGCCGCCCGATCCGGCGCGCGGTGCCCGCGAGCACGCGGGCCACGTCGCCGGGGCTCGGCGGGGGCAGCGGCCAGAAGCGCGGTGCCTCTCCGCTGCGAGCGGGGTACCGGTAGGCGCCGTCGAGCGCCAGCGTGTGGAAGTGGAGGTTCAGGTTCAGCGCCGAGCCGAAGCGCTGGAGGAAGGTGACGGCGCCGCACTGCTCGGCGCGCACGCCCCAGTGCCGGCGGACGCGCCGCCGCAGCTCGGCGAACAGCGCGCGCAGGAAGGCGCGCAGCACCTCGCTCGCGAGCGCGCGGTCGTAGGCACAGCGGTAGCGAAGCGGGTATGGCAGCGTGAGCACCCACTGGCGGATCGGAACGGCGGGCAGGACGCGGTCGACCAGACGCGCCGCGGCGTCGGCCATGCGGCGCCCGCCGCACGAAGGGCAGAAGCCGCGCCGCTTGCACGAGAACGCAACGAGCCGGTCGTGGCCGCAGTCGTCACAGCGCAGGCGCAGGAAGCCGTGGGCGAGGATCCCGCAGCGCAGGAAGGCGCGGAGCTCCTGCTCGACGAAGCGCGGCGCCGGGCGCTCGCGCGCCGCGCGCGGGCGAGGAAGGGCTCGAGCTGCTCGCGGATCACGCGGTGCAGGAGGGTGCGTTCGGGAGAGCGCGGGGCGTACGAATCGCGCTGCGGGTCCATCGGAGGGTCGAGCGCTTGCGATACGCATGCCGCGCTGGGACGAGCCCCGGCACACCCGGGCGGCGATGCCGAGAACGGGCGTTCACGCCGACCGCGCGGCTCGCCGTCCACGAGGGTTTCGAGCCTCGGCGGCTGTCCATCACCGTCCTCCCTCTCCAAGCTTCCTTGGCGCCGTGACCGGATCTGTCACACCGCTGCGCGAGTCTTGGGGCGTTCCCGGTCCCGACGGGAGAACGACGATGGCGGCAGCGCTGGACCTCGCGCCCGCCCGCGATCCCACCGATGACGCGGCGTCGCGCTGCGCCGCGCTGGCCGGCGCCGGCGGCGCGGTGCGCCGCGAGCTGGCTGCGGCGGCCGGGGCGTTCGTCGCGATCCGCGGCTGGGAGCGGCTCGGGTTCGCGCGCCTCGCCGACCACGCCGTCGAGCGGCTCGGCGTGTCGGGGCGCGAGATCCAGGATCTCGCGCGCACCGACGCCGCGCTCGCGCGGCTGCCGCGCGTCGACGCGGCGCTCGTCTCGGGCCGCCTCTCGTGGACGAAGGCGCGGCTGCTCGCGCGCGTGGCCGTGCCCGAGGACGAGGAGCGCTGGCTCGGCGTCGCGGTGGCGCTCTCGGCCCGCGGGCTGGCGCACGAGGTGCGCGCGGTCGACGTCGGGTCGCTCGAGGCGGGCGAGAGGGCGGCGGAGGGCGAAGAGGAAGGCCGGCGCGAGACGCTCCAGCTGAGGTGCTCCTCCGAGGTCAAGGGGAAGTGGCACCGCGCGCGGCGGCTCGCGCCGCGCGTGGCCGGACAGACGCTCGCGCCGTGGCAGTGTGTCGAGGCCGTCGCGGCGGAGACGTGGTCGGCGGTGTCGCTCGACGCGGTCGATGCGGCACCCCTCGTGGCGGCGGCAGACGCTGGGGACGCGGCGGCGGGGGTCGCTGCCGTGCGCCCGGCATTCCGGCAACCGGGTGCGCAACCCAGCCCGGTCGCTCGGCTCCCGCGCGCCGAGGTGCGCGCGCTCCGGGCCCGCGAGGATGGCGAGACGGAAGGGCTCGACGCCTTCGCGCTCGACGCGAGGCTCCGCGAGCTCGTCGCCTTCGAGCAGCGGGCCGACGCCCGGCTCGCCGACGCGCTGCTCGCCGTCGCCGAGGGCAGGCGCTACCGGGCGCTCGGCTCCCCGAATCTCGACGCCTATGCGCGCGACGCGCTCGGCCTGTCGCCGCGCCGGGCGCGAATGCTGCTGCGGCTCGCGCGCGCGGCGCGGCGCGTGCCGCAGCTCGGGCGCGCGTGGCGCTCGGCGCAGCTCTCGTTCCTGCAAGCCTATCGGCTCGTGCCGGTCGCGCTGGCGGCGCCGGAGCACGTCGGCGGCTGGATCGCCCGCGCACGCGAGGTCACGTGCCGGCAGCTCGAGGAGGAGGTGGACGCGGCGCTGCTCGCGGCGGATCTCGATCCGGGCGGATTCGCGGCCGATGGCGGGCTCGGAGCGGCCCAGCCGACCTTCGAGAGGACCTTCGAGAGTCGAGAGGTGGACCGGCAACCGGGTGCGCAAGCCACGGCGCCGGCAGAGACGAGCCGCCTGCTCGTCAACGGCCCGGCGGACGTGATGCGGCTGCTGCGCGCCACGCTGTGCACGCTGCGGCGGCGGATCGAGCGCCGCACCGGGCGCTGCCCGACCCAAGGAGAGGCCTTCGGCGCGATGCTCGACCACGCGCTCGCGGAATGGCTGTCGCGCGTGAGGCGTCCCGTGAGGCGGGCCGAGCGCGTCTACGCGCGCGACGGCTGGCGCTGCACGGTGCCGGGCTGCTCGTCGTATCGAAACCTCGAGGACCACCACGTCGTGTTCCGCTCGCTCGGCGGCTCGCACGCGCTCGCGAACCGCACGACGCTGTGCGCGTGGCACCACCACCGCGGCGTCCACGCAGGACGCGTGCGCTGCACCGGCACCGCGCCAGACGGCCTGCGCTTCGAGCTCGGCCTGCGCGCGAGCCGGCCACCGCTGCTCGGGTATCCCGCCGGCTCGCGCTAGCTTGGGCCGCCCGAGGTGCCGGGCGGCGGCCGGCGCAGCCGCCGCGCGCGTCTACCGCGTCCTTCGCCCGCGCAGCGCACGGACTCGGTACTGCGTCGCCACTCGGAATCCAGCGTACGCTAGTAGGTCCCCTTGCCCATTCGCTCGCTCGCCCCGGGGCCGAGGCGCCGGCGGATCTCGGCCTCGAAGGCCTTCAGGCCGTCGCCGGCGTGCTGCTCCTTCAGCGCCTTCAGCGTCGGGTGGCCGGCGGCGCTCTCGGCGTCCCACTCGTCGGCGAAGCGGCCGTCGGCGATGTCGTCGACGATCGCCTTCATCGCCGGGCCGAAGTCGAGCGCGTCGTAGCGGCCGCGGCGCGAGAGCTGGCCGTACTGGCTCGCCGGCGAGTGGTGCTCGAGCTGGCCGGCGAAGCCCTGCTCGCGCAGCAGCCGATAGGTGCGCTCGACCTCGCCCGAGAGCACGAGCTCGGTCATCACCGCCTCGAGCGGGATGCCGCGCGCGAGCAGCGCGCCGACGAAGGCCTGGTTCACGTGCGTCAGCGCCGGCGACAGCACCTGCTCGACCGCGAGGTCGAGCAGCGCCTCCTGGTGCGGCGTCAGCTCGAGCGCGCCCTGCGCGAGGCCGCCGAGCGCGTGGGCGAGCGCGAGCGTGCGCGCGAGCGCGGTGCCGGTGGCGTCGCGGTGCACGCCGATCGCGGTGATGAAGCCCACCTTCTCCTCGTAGCAGCGGCGCACCTCGGGCCCGAGCATCCGCGGCGCGATCATCGCGAGGTCGCCGGGCGGCTCGTAGCGGCCGAAGGCCGGCGCGTAGCCGCTCGCGACGATCGTCAGCTGGCCGTCGCGCCGCGCGACGCCGAGCTTCGGGATCGCGTCGTCGGGAACGATCAGGCACGCGACGTCGGCGACGCCGGCGTCGGCGATCTCGCCCGTGTCGAAGCCGTCGGCGCGCGCGCGCTCGCGCGTCTCGTCGGCGCGCACGCACACCATCGGTTCGAGGCCCGAATC
>CAZQYK010000050.1:0-5738 GCA_964597285.1 uncultured Spirochaetales bacterium | reverse complement strand
GGCGCGACGCGTGCACGACGACGTCGCCCGCGCGCGTCACCCGCGCGCCGAGCCGGCGCAGCAGCCGCGCGCGCTGCGCGTCGGACGGCGCCGCGCTCTCGGCGACGCTCCAGTGCAGCGTCACCCGCGTGTTGGCCTTGTTGACGTGCTGACCGCCCGGTCCGCCCGAGCGACTCGCGCTCTCGCGCAGCTCGGCGGCCGGGATCACGAGCCCGCGCTGCACGAAGAGATCCTCGGCCATCGCCGCGGAGTCAATCGGATCGGGACCCGAGGGCGCAAGAGGCGGGCCACCGGTCTACCCTGCGAAGAACGGGTGATGGACCGGGGTCGAGGAGGACCCGGATGCCGCTGGCCGACGACGACCGGCTCGTGCTGCTGCACAACCCGCGCTGCTCGAAGAGCCGCGCGGCGCGCGCGTTGCTCGAAGAGCGCGGCGCGCGCTTCGACGAGCGGCGCTACCTCGAGGAGCCGCTGACGCGCGACGAGCTCGCGTCGCTGCGCCGGCGGCTCGGCCGCCCGGCCGCCGAGTGGGTGCGCAAGGGCGAGGCGGCGTACGCGGAGGCCGGCCTCGGCGCCGGCTCGGACGAGGGCGTGATCCTCGACGCGATCGCCGTGCACCCGGTCCTGCTCGAGCGCCCGATCCTCGTGCGCGGCGCGCGGGCGGTGGTGGGCCGGCCGCCGGAGAACGTGCTCGACCTGCTCGATTAGTCCGGCTTCGGCAGCACCCGCCAGCGCAGCGGAGCGCCGGGCGCGAGGTCGGAGACGACGCGGCAGCTGCCGCGCTCGGCGATCGTCTCGCGCGCCGCGCGCGCGAGCGCGTCGCAGAGCTCCGACCACAGTGCCGGGTCGGGCGCGCCCGACGCCGGCCAGGGCTCGCGCGCCTCGACGCGCAGCTCGCCCGGCAGCCGCGGCGGCGCCGGACGCACGACGCGCACGCGCGCGCTCTCGAAGAGCGTCTCGGGCTCGGCCCGCGCCGAGGCCGGCAGCGGCGGCAGCAGGCTCTCGGGCTCGCGCGCGAGACCGGCGACGAGGCTCTCGCGCACCGCCGGCGGGATCGGCGCCCGGTGGTCGTAGGCCGGGTGCGCGACGCGCAGCGCCGCCGCGACCGAAGGGTCGGAGAAGCGCCGCTGCTGGGCCTCGTCGAGCGCGAAGCGGATGTACTGCACCGCCGAGATGCGCTCCTCTTCGAACTGCTTCGCGTCGAAGCGCGCCGGCACGCGCTCGGCGTCGTCGCCCGTGCCGAGCTCGAGCGCGACGTGCTCGTCGAGTCCGATCAGCCGGTCGAGCTCGGCGCGGATCCGGCCCGGCTCGGTGATCTCGATGAAGAGCGTCGCCGACAGCTCGCCCGGGCCGGGCATCAGCTCGTTGTAGACGTCGAGCTCGTGCTGCACGCGTTCGGGCGCCTCGATCCGCTCCACCCAGACCATCTCCTGCACCTGGAAGCGCAGCGTCTCGCGGTCCTCGAAGAGCAGCGTCACCTGCGGGCCCACCGCGATGCGGCGCGCGGCCTTGTGCGCGACGACCGCGCGGCGGAACGCGTCGCGCACCGCGGCGTAGGGCTCGAGCGGAGCGATCTCCTCGAGCCGCAGCGGCCTCACCGGGCGCTCACTCCGCCGACAGCCCGTACGCGTGCCGCAGCAGCACGACGGGGTGCACCGCCGCGACGCCGAGCCCCTCCTGGATCCGCAGCGCCGCCAGCGGGCAGTCGGTCGCGACGTGGTCGGGCTCGGCCGCGCGGATGCGGCGGAGCATCGGCTCGGCCTGCTTCAGCGACAGGTCGTGAAAGCGCGCCTGCATGCCCCAGGTGCCGTCGACGCCGGAGCACGCGTCGACGACGGTGACGTCGGCGCCGGCGAGCTTCAGCAGGTCGCGCGCGCGGAAGCCGAGGTTCTGGTGCCGCAGATGGCACGGCGCCTGGTACGCGACGCGGCCGAGCGGCTGGCCGAAGTCGCGCTTCATCTTCTCGTCGCGCGCGAGCTGGTAGAGGTACTCCATCAGGTCGCGCGTCGCCTCGGCGACGCGGCGCGCGTCGTCGCTGCGCACGAGCTTCGGGTACTCCTCCTTGAGCATCAGCGAGCACGACGGGCCGGGGGCGACGATCGTCGCGCCGCGCTCGACGAAAGGGAGCAGGTCGGCGACGTTGCGCTCGGCGTTGCGGCGCGCGGCATCGAGGTCGCCGGTGTCGGTGAAGGGCATGCCACAGCAGCGCTCGTAGCAGAGCTCGACGCGGACGTCGCTGTGCTCGAGCACGACGGCCGCCGAGCGGCCGGCGATCGGGTCGTTGTAGTTCACGCTGCAGGTCGTGAACAGCACGACGTGGCCGTTCTCGCCGCTGCCCCGCGGCGTCCGCCGCGCGAACCAGCGGTCGACCGTCTCGGTGTAGAACGAGGGCTGCACCCAGTCGCGGTGGATGCCGAGCGTCTTCTCGAGCAGCACGCGCGAGGCGCGGTTGCGGTTCGCGAAGTTCATCAGCGGCGGCGCGAGCGAGCCGAGCTTGCCGATGAGGTCGGTGCGCGTCGTCAGCCGGCGTGCGAGCGGGATGCCGTCGCGCCCGGCGCGCGCGACCTGGTGGCGCCGCATCAGCGCCGGGAAGTCGACGTCCCACTCGTGCGGAGGCGTGTACGGGCAGTGGTTGTAGCAGAGCTTGCAGTGGTAGCAGAGCTCGTTGACGGCCTCGAAGCCGTCCATCGCGACCCCCGCGACCTCGCTCGGGCTCGCGTCGACGAGCTCGAAGAGCTTCGGGAACGACGGACACAGCGGCAGGCAGCGCCGGCACTGGTGGCAGATGTCGGCAGTGCGCCGCAGCTCGGGTTCGAGGTTCTCGGCGTCGAGGTAGTCGGGATCCCCGAAGTGGAGCTGGGTCGACGGCCGCTCGGGGGGAGGGACCTTCACGCGGCGGCTACAGCTTCTCCAGGCCGTCGAGCGCCTTCTGGAAGCGGCCCGCGTGCGACTTCTCGGCCTTCGCGAGCGTCTCGAACCACTCGGCGACGTCGCCGAAGTTCTCGTCGCGCGCGGTGCGGGCCATGCCCGGGTACATCTCGGTGTACTCGTAGGTCTCGCCGGCGACGGCCGCGGCCAGGTTCTTGTCGGTGGCGCCGATCGGCTTGTCGGTGGCCGGGTCGCCGGCCGGCTTCAGGAAGTCGAGGTGGCCGTGCGCGTGGCCGGTCTCGGCCTCGGCGGTGTCGCGGAACAGGCCGCCGACGTCGGGATAGCCCTCGATGTCGGCCTGCTTCGCGAAGTAGAGGTAACGGCGGTTCGCCTGCGACTCGCCGGCGAAGGCGTTCTTGAGGTTCTCGTGCGTCTTCGAGCCCTTGAGGGAGGCCATGTCCGTCTCCTTCGTGTGGGAAGGCGAAGACTGTAACGGTCCGGTTCAGCCGGTCAATCCGCCGCCTCGGGTCCGGCGACGACGCGCGCGGCCCGCAGCGCCCGGCGCGCGTCGGGCGCGACTCCGAGCTCGTCGAGGATGGCCTCGGTGTCGGCGCCGAGCGCGCGGGCCGCGTGGCGCACGCGCAGCGGCGTGCGCGAGAGCGTCGCGGCCGGGCCGGGCCGCGGAACGCGGGCTCCGTCGGGCCGCGGCACCTCCTGGAGCATGTCTCGCTCGCGCACGTGGGGGTCGGCGGCGGCCTCGGCGTAGCTGCGCACGCGCGCCACCGGGATGCTCGCCGCGTCGAGCGCGGCGACCGCCTCGTCGACGGTCCGCGCGCGCGCCCAGTCGGCCACGAGCGCGTCGACCTCGCGGCGGCGCTCGATGCGCGCGAGCGCGGTCGCGTAGCCGGGGTCGGTGGCGAGCTCGGGCCGGCCGAGCACGCCGGCGAGCACGCGCCAGTGCGCGTCGAGGAGCACGCCGGCCATGATCAGCCCGTCGCGGCAGCGGTAGGTGTTCGCCGGCGCAGCGACGCGGAACTCGTTGCCGAGCCGCGGCAGCGGCGCGCCCATCGCGCCGAGCGTCAGGTAGCCGGTCGACTGGAAGAGCAGCGCGTCGAGCAGCGCCACGTCGACGTGCTGGCCCTCGCCCGTGCGGTCGCGGTGGCGCAGCGCGGCGAGCGCGGCGAGCGCCGCGTGCACGCCCGCGAGGTCGTCGGCGAGGAAGGTCGGCGACTTCACCGGCGGGCCGTCCGGCGAGCCGTTCAGCGACAGGAAGCCGCTCGCGGCCTGCGCGAGCGGGTCGTAGCCGACGCGGTCGTGCGACGGGCCCCACTGGCCGTAGCCGCTGATCGAGACGTAGACGACGTCGGGCCGGCGCTCGCGCACCGCCGCATAGCCGACACCCCACGCGTCGGCCGTTCCGGGCCGGAAGTTCTCGATCACGACGTCGCTGCGCGCGGCGAGGTCGAGGAAGAGCGCACGGCCCTCGCCGGCGTGCAGGTCGAGCGCGAGGCTGCGCTTGTTGCGGTTCAGTGTCTCGTGCATGAAGGAGAGCGGCGGGTCGGTGCCGGGCAGGAAGGGCGGCGAGCGCCGCGCGATCTCGCCGGCGGGATGCTCGACCTTGACGACGTCGGCGCCGAAGTCGGCGAGCAGGCAGCCGCACATCGGGCCGGCCCAGGTCGTCGTGGCCTCGAGCACGTGCACGCCGTCGAGGGGGCCGGCGCCGTCGCGGCGCGCGTCGCGGTAGAACTCGGCCTTCTCCATTCGAGTCTCCTGCTTCACCTGTCGAGGTCTGTGCTACACCGGTGCCCGATTCCAGCGCGCCGGCGCGGGGAGACCGTCATGGACTGGGGCTCGCTGTTGGTCGACACGAACGAGGTGCTCGTCGCGGTGGCGCTGCTGATCGGACGCCTCGCGATCGGGATCTGCTTCGTCGTCCACGGTCTCGGCAAGCTCGGCGTGGTCGGCAGCGGGAACATGCAGGGCTTCGTCGAGTGGCTCGAGAGCCTCGGGGTGCCGATGGCTCCGGTGCAGGCGCGCATGGCGATGCTCTCCGAGATCTGCGGCGGCAGCGCGCTCGCGCTCGGGCTGCTGACGCGTCCGGCCTGTCTGCTGCTGATCTTCACGATGATCGTCGCGGGTCGCATCGGGCACCGCGGTGCGGGCTACCTGATCACGAACGACCCGCCGGGCGCGGAGTATACGATCAACCTCGCGCTGATCTGCGGCGTGTTCGCGCTGCTCGGGCCCGGCGTGCTGTCGCTCGACCACCTGATCTTCAACCGCTAGCCGAGGCCCGGCGCGGCGAGCGCGCGCTCGGCCGCGGCGCGCACGCTCGGGTCGGCGTCGCCGCGCGCGGCGCGCTCGAGCGCTTCACGGGCTTCGGCGGGCGGTCGGCCGAGCGCGGCGACCGCCGACACCGCGACGCGTCGCAGCGCCGGGTCGGGCTCGCCGGCCAGCACCTCGGCGAGGCGCCGCCACACCTCGGCGCCGCGCGCGCCGAGCCCGGCGAGGCTCGTCAGCGCGAGGCGGCGCAGGCCGGGGTCGGCGTCGCGGCTCGCGTCGAGGTGGGCGCGCAGCGTCTCGGGGTCGCCGGGCGCGAGCTCGCGCAGCACGCCGAGCGCGACACGGCGCTCGCGCGGCGTCGCGTCGGGGCCGGCGAGGCCGCGGATCACCGGCAGCACCTCGCCGTGCAGGCGCCCGAGCTCGACGAGCAGCCGCGCCGCGCGCCAGCGCGCATCGCCGCGCGCGCCGTCGAGCGCCGACGCGACGGCCGGCAGCAGCGCGATCGGCGGCGGCTCGATCCGCGCCCAGGTCCACGCCGCCTCGAGGCGCTGCCGCGGGCTGCCGCCACGCAGCGCGCCGCGCAGCGC
>CAZQYK010000049.1:0-2674 GCA_964597285.1 uncultured Spirochaetales bacterium | reverse complement strand
GTCGCGTCACGGCCGCGGCCGCTCGGCGTCGGGACGCAGCAGCGCGAGCGTCGCCGGCGCGAACGCGAACGCGAGCAGCACGCCGAGGCCGGTCGTCGCGCCGATCGCGCGCAGCGCGCCGTGCTCGCTCACCGCGAGCGTCCCGAACACGAACACCGTCGTCAGGCACGAGAGCAGGAGCGACAGCAGCGTCGCGTCGAGGTGCGCCGGGTCGCCGGCACTGTCGACGATGAAGATGCCGTAGTCGACGCCCATGCCCATCACGAGGATCAGGCTCGTCACGTGCAGCAGGTTCACGCGCACGCCGAGCGCCGCGAAGAGCCCGAGCAGCGTGACGGCGACGAGCAGCGACGGCAGGAATGCGGCGAGCGCCGGCCGCCAGCGGCGGTAGCGCAGCGCGAGCACCGCGACGACGAGCGCGCAGCCGACGGCCATCTGGCGCAGCGTCGTCGCGCGGAACTCGCCGTAGATCGAGTCCATGAAGCGCGACGCGTCGAAGACGTGCACGTGCTCGAGGCCGTCGAGCACGCCGCCGAGCGCGGCCTCGGCAGGCGCGACGGAGCGGCAGGGCACGGCGGCCGTGCGGTCGCCGCGCTCGACGAGCAGCGGCGCGACGAGGTCGCGCAGCGGCGAGTCGACGAGCGCCGCCGCGTCGAGCGGCGGCAGCGGCTCGGCGGCGAGCGCGTCGCGGAACGGCGCGAAGGCCTCGGCGCGGAAGCCTTCGGCCGCGAAGGCGGCCTCGACGCGCTCGGCGAGCCCGCGCTCGCGCGCGAGCGCGTCGAGGTTGCGCCGCTGCAGCTCGCCGGACCACAGCAGCGCGTGCAGCGAGCGGAACCCGCCGATGCGGCCGTCTCGGTGCGCGCGCTCGAGGCGCTCGGCGACGAGGTCGTTGCGCGCGACCGCGGCGTCGGCGTCGGCGCCGAGCGCGAGCACGACGCGGCCCGACTCGCTGCGCGCGACGCGCTCGCGCACGCGCTCCTCCTCGGCGCGCAGCGCCGGGTCGAGCGCCATCAGCCGCGACAGGTCGTCGTCGAAGCGCAGCGACGGCAGCGCGAGCGCCGACGCGAGCGCGCAGGCGAGCGCGACCATCCCGACGAGCCGCCGCCGCGGCGCCAGCGCGCGCAGCGCGGCGCCGAGCCCGGCGGCGACGCGCGCGGCGAGCGCCGGCGCGGCGCGCTCGTCGCGCGCCGGGAGGAAGGCGGGCAGCACGAGCAGTGTCACGACGAGCGACGCGCCGACGCCGAGCGTCGCGAACGCGCCGATCTCGCGAAAGCCGGGGAACGACGTCAGCGTGAGCCCGACGAAGCTCGCCATCGTCGTCAGCGCGCCGAGCACGAGCGAGGGGCGCAGCTTCCGCACCACGTCGCGGCCGCGAGCGCCGGGGTCGAGGCGGTAGTGGTCGATCACGTGGATCGAGTAGTCGATGCCGACGCCGATCAGCGTCGCGCCGAAGGCGAGCGTCAGGCCGTCGAGGTGGCCGAAGATCCAGCGCGTCGCGACCGCCGCGGTGAGCATTCCCGCCAGCGGCGGCATCACTGCGAGCGCGAACCAGCGCAGCGAGCGCAGGAACGCGAGGAACACCGCGCCGACGCCGACGAAGGAGAGCGCGGCGATCCAGTGCACGTCGCGGCGCATGCTGCGCTCGGCGGCGACGGCGAAGCGGTTCGAGCCCGACGCCTCGAGCACGAGCGGCACGCCGGCGGCCGCGCGCACCTCGGCGAAGGCGGCCGCGAGGTCGTCGAGGAGGCGCTCCTGCGGCTTCGACTCGAAGGCCGAGCCGCGCGTGGTCAGGAAGAGCACGGCCCAGCGTCCGTCGCGGGTGACGAAGCGGCCGTCGCGCGTGTCGAGCGGCGGCTGCTCGCCGCGCAGCCGCTCGACGACGCGTTCGAAGGCGCCGATCGGATCGGCGGCGACGACGCGCTTCGCGAGCGTCGCGGTCGGCAGCGCCAGCTCGTCGCGCAGCCGGCGCGCGCGTTCGCGCAGCGCGTCGGCCGAGACCAGGCGCGGCACCTCGCGCTCGGGGTCGTCGGACAGGAAGTGGAAGCGGTGCGGAAAGTAGGTGCGGTAGACGTGCTCGAGCTGCCCGGGGTCGACGCCGCCGCGCAGCGACGCGACCTCCGGGTGGCCGCGCAGCCGTTGCTCGAGCTCGCGCGCCGCGGCGACGGCGACGTCGGTCGCCGGCGGCTCGACGCCCTGGTTCGCCGGCACCCCGATCGTCAGGATCATCGTGCGCGTCAGCGCACTGTCGGCGAGCCGCGACGCGATCACCGCGAGCTCGGCGTCGCTCTCGCGCGGCATGAAGTTCGTGATGTCGGTCGAGATCTCGAGGTCGCGCGCGGCGAGCGCCGCGAGCCCCGCCACCGCGAGCACGAAGAGCCAGCGGACGCCGCGCTCGCCGGTCACGGCGCGGGGGGCGGCGGGCTCGGGTCGTCGGACGCCGGAGCGAGCTCGCCGTCGCCGAACGCGACGTCGGTCTCGACCTCCTCGAACCAGGTCGTCGTGCGGTCGCCGTCGGTCTCGACGAGCTCCATCCGCGAGATCGCGCGGCCCTCGCCCTCGAGCACGACGCGCTCGACGACGTCGGAGAGCGGCCGCCGGCGCGGGCGCAGCGCCAGCGACCAGCGCCCGTCGCGCGACTCGAAGCTCGGCTCATAGCGCGCGCGCAGCTCGTCGA
>CAZQYK010000048.1:0-2593 GCA_964597285.1 uncultured Spirochaetales bacterium | reverse complement strand
CGACGAAGCGGTAGAGTGGCAGGCCCGCCGCGGCGGCGGCCGCCCGCGCGGCCGCGAGCGACACCCCGAGCAGCGCGTTCGCGCCGAGGCGCGACTTCGTCTCGGTGCCGTCGCAGTCGAGCATCGCGCGGTCGATCGCCGCCTGCTCGTCGAGGCCGCCGAGCCGCAGGCCGCGCACCGCGCGCGCGAGCTCGCCGTTGGCGTGCTCGACGGCGCGCAGCACGCCCTTGCCGCGGTAGCGCTTCGGGTCGCCGTCGCGCAGCTCGAGCGCCTCGCGCGATCCGGTCGACGCGCCCGACGGGACCATCGCGCTCGCGACGACGCCGCTCGACGTGCGCAGGTCGACGGCGACCGTCGGGTTGCCGCGCGAGTCCAGCACCTCGCGCGCGCGCAGCGACTCGATCGTGACCTCGCCCACCCGCTCCTCCTCCGTCCCCCGATGGCGGGGGCACAAGCTATCCCGTCCGCGCCGCCGACGCCGCGCGGCGGGGCACGACGAGCGGCGCGCCGTCGGGAGCGGCGTGGACCTCGGCCTCGACGTCGAAGACCTGCCGCAGGAGCTCCGGGCGCAGCACCTCGGCCGGCGCGCCGCACGCGGCGAGCACCCCGTCGGCGAGCAGCGCGAGCCGCCCGCAGCTGCGCGCCGCGAGCGTCAGGTCGTGCGAGACGACGAGCGCCGCGCCGCCGGCCGCCGCGAAGGCCCGCACGCGCTCGAGCACCACCGCGCGGTGGCGCAGGTCGAGGTGCGCGGTGGGCTCGTCGAGCAGCAGCACGCGCGGCTCCTGCGCGAGCGCGCGCGCGACGAGCACGAGCTGCCGCTCGCCGCCGGAGAGCTCGAGCTTCGAGCGGTCGGCGAGCCCATCTTTCCCCTTTTCGTCGAGCGCGCGCCGCGCGCGCTCGACGTCGGCAGCGCCCTCGAAGCCGGGACCGCGCCGGTGCGGCGCGCGGCCCATCAGCACGACCTCGCCGGCGCGGAACGGGAACGGCACGCCGACGTCCTGCGGCACGACCGCGACGCGCCGCGCGAGCTCGCGGCGCGACAGGCTCTCGAGCGGCTCGCCGCCGACCCGCACCGCGCCGCGCTCGGGCGCGAGCACGCGCGTCGCGACGCGGAAGAGCGACGTCTTGCCGGCGCCGTTCGGGCCGGCGAGGCCGAGCACCTCGCCCTCGGCGAGCGCGAGCGACACGCCGCGCAGCACCTCGCGCGCGCCGAGCCGCAGCGCGACGTCGTCGAACGCGAGCGCCGGCGCGGCGCCCGTCATGCGTCGAAGCTCCGCAGCTGGTGGCGTCGCAGCAGGTACAGGAAGAGCGGGCCGCCGGCGAGCGCGGTCAGCGCGCCGACCGGCAGCTCGCGGCCGTCGAAGAGCGCCCGCGCCGCGGTGTCGCAGACGACGAGGAACGCCGCGCCGGCGAGCGCCGACGCCGGCACGAGCAGCCGGTGGTCGGGGCCGAGGCGCAGCCGCAGCAGGTGCGGGACGATCAGGCCGACGAAGCCGACCAGGCCCGCGGCCGCGACCGCGGCGCCGACCATCAGCGACGTCGACAGCAGCAGCACGCGCTGCACGCGGCCCACCTCGACGCCGAGCTGCTGCGCCGACTCCTCGCCGAGCGCGAGCAGGTTCAGGTCGCGCAGCAGCGGCAGCGCACACGCGAGGCCGAGCGCGAGGAAGAGCGCGACGGCCGGCGCGGCGTCGGCGCGCACCGCGGAGAGGCTCCCGATCAGCCACAGGAACAGGCTCGCGCCGTCGGTGAGGCCCGCGAGCGACGCGACGAAGACGATTCCGGCCGACGCGAACGCGTTGAACACGACGCCGACGAGCAGCAGGTGGGTCGCCGACACGCGCCCGCGCATGCCGGCCACCGAGTACAGGAACGCGGTCGCGACGAGCGCGCCGACGAACGCTGCCGGCGGCACGGCGGCGCCGCCCCAGCCCAGCGCCGGGCCGAACGAGAGCGCGAGCATGCCGCCGAGCGCGGCGCCGCCCGACACGCCGAGCACGTACGGGTCGGCGAGCGGGTTGCGCAGCAGCGCCTGGAAGAGCGCGCCGGCCACCGCGAGCGCCGCGCCGACCGCGGCGCCGAGCAGCACGCGTGGCAGCCGCACGCGCAGCACGATGTCGGCCGCCGGGTCGTCGGTGCCGCCGGCGAGCGCGCGCAGCGCGTCGCCGGCGGCGAGCGGGCTCGGGCCGCTCGTGATCCCGAGCGCGATCGCGCCGGCGAGCAGCGCGCCGAGCGCCGCGAGCCACGCGCCGGCGCGGCGCGCGGTGAGCACTTTCACGGGGCTTCGCCGCGGACGCGGCGCTCCAGGCTCTCGGACTCGCCGCGGGCGCGGCGTACGAGGCTCTCGGACTCGCCGCGGACGCGGCGTACGAGGCTCTCGGACCCGCCGCGGACGGCGCGCTCGAGGCTCTCGAGCGCGCGGTCGAGGTGGGGGCCGGGCACCGTGACGTGGGGATCGAGCGTGTGCACGCGCCCCGCGGCGACCGCCGGCAGCGACGGCCAGCGCGCCCAGTGCGCGCGCGCGCCGTCGGCCGGGTCGGCCGCGTCGAGGATCAGCGCGGGCGCGGCCGCGATCAGCCACTCCTCGGACACG
>CAZQYK010000047.1:0-2952 GCA_964597285.1 uncultured Spirochaetales bacterium | reverse complement strand
GTCTCGTCCTCGCCCTCCTCGTAGGTCGAGTAGTAATAGGGCGTGTAGGCCTCGAACTCGGCGGCGCAGGTGTCGACCAGCTTGTAGACCGGCAGCACGCCCTGCTCCTTGCGCCGCCGGCGCACGTCCCACTCGGTGACGCCATCCTCGCCCGCGGCGACGCACGCGGCCGCGATCTGCCGGTCGCTGTAGCCGAGCTGCTTGGTCTCGCGCATCAGCTCCGGCGACCAGTGCGCGAGCGCGCCTTCGCGCCGCATGTTGCCCTCGTGCTCGACCAGCTCCTGCAACTGGTCGAGGAACCACGGGTCGATGCCGGTGTAATCGTTGATCTCCTCGACGCGCATGCCGCCGAGCAGCGCGGCGCGGATCCAGTCGATGCGGTCGGCGCGCGGCGTCGCCAGGTGCGAGCGGATCTCGTCCAGGTCGTACTTCGGCGGCGGCGCGCCCGGCTTCCACCAATGCGGCATCCCCGGGCGGTTGCCGAAGCCGGTGCGGCCGGTCTCCAGCGAGCGCAGCGCCTTCTGCATCGCCTCCTTGAACGTGCGCCCGATCGCCATCACCTCGCCGACCGACTTCATCTGCGTCGTCAGCGTGTTGTCGGCGGTGGGGAACTTCTCGAACGCCCAGCGCGGGAACTTGACGACGCAGTAGTCGATCGTCGGCTCGAAGCAGGCCGGCGTCTCCTTGGTGATGTCGTTCTGGATCTCGTCCAGCGAGTAGCCGACCGCGAGCTTGGCCGCCATCTTGGCGATCGGGAAGCCGGTGGCCTTGCTGGCGAGCGCCGAGCTGCGCGACACGCGCGGGTTCATCTCGATCACCACCATGCGGCCGTCGCGCGGGTTGATCGCGAACTGCACGTTGCTGCCGCCGGTGTCGACGCCGATCTCGCGCATGACCTTCTTGGTCGCGTCGCGCATCAGCTGGTACTCGCGGTCGGTCAGCGTCTGCGCCGGCGCCACGGTGATCGAGTCGCCGGTGTGCACGCCCATCGGATCGAAGTTCTCGATCGAGCAGATGATGACCACGTTGTCCTTGTGGTCGCGCATCACCTCGAGCTCGAACTCCTTCCAGCCGATGATCGACTCCTCGATCAAGAGCTCGGCGTTCATCGACAGCTCCAGGCCACGGCGGCAGATCTCCTCGAACTCGTCGAGGTTGTAGGCGATGCCGCCGCCGCTGCCGCCGAGCGTGAAGCCGGGACGGATCACGCACGGCAGTCCGACCACGTCCAGCGCCCGCTTCGCCTCCTCCATGTCGTAGGCGAGCTGCGAGCGCGCGGTCGCGAGGCCGATCTTGGTCATCGCGTCGCGGAACTCGAGCCGGCTCTCGGCCTTGGAGATCGCGGCGCGGCTGGCGCCGATCATCTCGACGCCGTACTTCTCCAGCACGCCCATGTCGGCGAGGCGCATCGCGCAGTTCAGCGCCGTCTGGCCGCCGAGCGTCGGCAGCAGCGCGTCGGGCCGCTCCTTCTCGATGATCTGCGCCACGACCTCGGGCGTGATCGGCTCGACGTAGGTCCGATCCGCGGTCTCGGGATCGGTCATGATCGTCGCGGGGTTGCTATTCACCAGGACGATGCGGTATCCGTCCTCCCGTAGCGCCTTGCAGGCCTGGGTGCCGGAATAGTCGAACTCGCAGGCCTGGCCGATCACGATGGGCCCGGAGCCGATGATCAGGATGGTGTGCAGGTCGTCGCGGCGCGGCATCGCTTATGAGGGTGGGCTTCGGTGCGGCGTTGGCTGGCACCGATCCGTCCGGTTGGACCGGGGCGAACGCGGCGGCACCTCGCGCAGCGTACGCACCGGGAGCCCGGACGGGGGCGCGGCGGCCCAGGCGGTGGATGGGCGAGTGAAGTACCCGATGCCGGACGGAGGCGCGAGCAGAAAACCTGCCGCGCGCGCGCGCGCCGCGCGGCGTGCGGTGCGGGCGTTCGTCGTCGCGTGCGTCGCGGCGGCCGCGAGCCTGGGTGTCACCGCTGGCGCCGCGGCGGCCGCTAGCGTGGCGCCCGTTCGGCAGCAGTCCGAGCCGCGCGACCGGCAGGACGGCGAGCCCGCCGGTCCGCACTCCGCTGAGCCGTTCCAGGTGCGCGTGCGCACGCTGCACGGCGCCGACCTGGTGTTGCTGCAGGACGGGCGGCGCGTGCGGCTGCAGGGCCTGTCGCTGCCGACGCCCGCCGTGCGCCCGGCCGGGCTGCTGCGCGAGCTGAAGGAGCTGCTCCGCGCGCGGCTCGAGGCGCGCACGGTGTGGGTGCATCCCGACCCGAGCCTGCCACCGGACGACGATGCCGACCTGGCCGCAATCCTGCGCGTCAACCGCGACGGACCGTCGATCAACGAGGAGGCGCTGGCGCGCGGGCTCGCGCTGCTGCAGCTGCGCACCTGCGACGCCTTGGAGCAGCAGGCGCTGGCCGCAGCCGCCGCGCGCGCGCAGCGCGAGCGCGCCGGATGGTTCGCGCTCGGGGTCGACGCTGCGCCGCCGCCCGCACTCGCCGCGCCGGTGCGCGGGGCGATGCTCGGGCTCTACCACCAGGACCCGGGGCGCGACTACCACCGCCAGATCGACGAGCTCGCCGCCGCCGGCTTCCGCGACCTCGGCTTGCTGTTCCCGGCGATGCTCGACGACGCGCTGGCGCACCGCATCGACCGCCACGGGCCGCGCACGGTGCGTGACGCGCGGCTCGTCGAGACGATCCGGCACGCGCGCGGCCGCGGCATGCGCGTGTTCCTGCAGCCGATCCTGCTGCTGCGCGACGCCAGCAGCGACGACTGGCGCGGCACGCTGCGGCCGCGCGACGAGCCCCGGTTCTGGCAGGAGTACGACTGGTTCCTGGGCCACTACGCCGACCTCGGCGAGCACGCCGGCGTGGCGGCGCTCGCCGTGGGCAGCGAGCTCGGCTCGCTGGAGGACCGCACTGCGCAGTGGCGGCGCATAGTCGCCAACGTGCGCGGGCGC
>CAZQYK010000046.1:0-2664 GCA_964597285.1 uncultured Spirochaetales bacterium | reverse complement strand
GCGCCGACGCGGGGCAGCCGGTCCGCGAGCCCGAAGGCCCCGACCGACGCCACCGCGATGCCGAGCTGCGCGACCGCGAAGCCCAGACGCGCGCGCTCGCGCGTGGTCGCGAGGCGCGCCGCGACCGCGCTGCCGAGCGCGATGCCGAGCAGGAAGCTCGCGAGCATCGTCGCGAAGGCCTGCACGCTCGCGCCAAGCAGGTGCCCGAGCAGCCGCGTCCACATCACCTCGTACGCGAACGACGCGGCGCCCGACAGCGCGACCGCCGGCAGCATCCACTGCGCGCCCGGCGGCACCGATGCGCGCACCCGCGCCTCGGGCGGCGTCCGTGCGCCGCGCGCGAGCAGCGCCGCGAGGCCGAAGACGAGCGCGTTCGCACCGGCGCCGACCCACACCGTGCGGCGCAGCCCGAGCTCCGGCATCAGCCAGAACGCCGCGCACAGCGCACCGCCGATCGCGCCGGCGGTGTTCACCGCGTAGAGCACGCCGACGCGCGAGGCGATCTCGCGCTCCTCGCGCACGGCGTGCCGCGCGAGCAGCGGAAGGGTCGCGCCCATGAACGCGGTCGGCAGCAGCAGCACCGCGAACGCGGCCGCGAGCTGGAAGAGCGCGGCCGCGCCCGAGCCGGCCGGCGCGAGGTCCGGGCTCCCGCCGATCGCCGCGACGTACAGCGCGTTGATCCCGCGGATTCCGGCCGGCACCGCGAGCGCGGTCGCCGCGATCGCCGCCTCGAGCAGGCCGTACACGAGCACGGGCCGGCGGAGCCGGCCCGCCCAGCGCGCCGCGGCAGCCGCGCCGAGCGCGAGCCCACCCATGTACGCGGCCAGCACCGCGGCGACCGCGAGCTCCGACGTGCCGAACACGAAGCTCAGCTCCCGGGTCCAGACCGTCTGGTACAGCAGCGCCGCGAAGCCCGAGAGCCCGAAGCAGGCCAGCAGCAGCGCGAAGCGGACGTCCATGCGGATCGGGACCTCGAACGGGCCGGCGGACGGCCGGGACGCGAACGCGACCCACGGCCGGAGGGCCGGGACTCTAACGCGACGCGCGGCCGCAGGGCTTCGGATTCTCCGATCGCAACGGGCGGCCGGAGGGCGGAACCCGGCCGGGAATCAGGTAGACCGACGAAGACGCTGGGTTATGCTGAGCGCCCTATGACGACCCCCCCGCGCATCTCCCTCCTCCTCGCGGTCCTCGGCAGCGCCACGCTCGCTCTCGCGATCGGCTGCGACGCGCGGCCCCCGGCCGAGCCCGAGCCGGCGGCCCCGAAGGCCCCGAACCTGCCGTCGATCCCCGACACCGGCGCGAAGATCTCGTACGAAGAGCTGCTCGCGCTGATCGCGAAGCCCGATCCCTTCGAGAAGGCGCGCGAGCTCGGCGCGCTGCTGCCGACGCTCGGGGCCGAGGCGCTGCCGGCCGTCCGCGAGGTGCTCACGCACGTCGCGGTGCTCGAGCTCAGCGCGACCGAGTTCGAGCTGTTGATGCGCTACTGGGCCCTGCACGAGCCCGAGCTCGCGTCGATCTACGCCTACCTCCACGCCCCGCGCGCGTTCAAGTACGCGGCGATCCACGCGACGCTTCGGCCGTGGGCCGCCGTCGATCCGCAGGCGGCGCTCGCGCGCGCGGCGGCCTGGTCGATGGCGCGCGGCGACGCCGGCGCCGCGGCCCAGGTCGCGTTCATCCGCGGCTGGCATGACTCCGGTCAGCCCGGCCTCGAGGAGTACATTCGGGACCTCGGCGTCGGATTCGAGCGCCAGCGCGCGCTCGCCGTCTACGCGACCTCGGTGATCCAGAAGGACGGCGCGAAGGCGCTCGTCGACTGGGCCGAGGCGATCCCCGAGGAGCAGGAGGCGTACCGCCTCGACGTGTTCCGCAAGGTCGGCGCCGCGCTCGTCCCCTACGACATCGGGGCCGCGAAGCGCTTCTGCGACGCGCACTGCGAGGGCCCGAGCGGAGACAGCCTGCGCAGCTACATCTCCGACCGATGGGTTCAGATCGACCCCACTCCCGCGCTCGAGTGGCTCTCCACCGCCCCGGAGGGCAAGGAGACCAACTGGACGGTCCGCGTCACGTACGCCTCGTGGGGCGCCAAGGACCCAG
The DNA here is from genome assembly GCA_964597285.1 of uncultured Spirochaetales bacterium. GTDB lineage: Bacteria > Myxococcota_A > UBA9160 > UBA9160 > SMWR01 > JAHEJV01. The sequence goes on along the minus strand of CAZQYK010000046.1, from coordinate 567 downwards.
AGGGCGCGATCCGCTGGATGAACGAGACGATCGCCGAGAACGGCGGCGACGAGCCGCCCGAGTGGCTGCGCCCCACCTACCCGATCCATGCGCGTCTGATCGCCCAGGAGGAATCGCCCCTCGAAGGCATCCGCTGGGCCGAGAAGATCGAGGACCCGCAGGAGCGCGAGTGGGTGGCGATGAACATCGCGCGTGAGTGGCGCGACGAGGACGAGACGGCGGCCGAGAAGTGGATGCAGCAGTCGTGGCTCTCGCCCGAGACGCTCGAGAAGATCCGCGATCCGTCGCCGACCTGGCGCCGCAACCGGAATCCGAAGTAGCGCGCGGGCGGCGCGGCCGCCGGCGACCCTCCCCACGGTCGCCGCTTCCGTCGACGCGCGCGGCACCGCAGTCGCCGAGGCAGCGATTCGAGTGGGATCGACGGAGTCCGAATCAACGACTCAGTCCGGCCAGACGATGTCGTCCCCGGTCGCATAGAGCAGGCACGGCTCCTGGATGCGCTGCTGGTGGCGGCGCTCGGCGCACTCGCGCAGCGCCGCTCGCTCGGCATCGTTGCGCGACGCGTTG
>CAZQYK010000045.1:0-14364 GCA_964597285.1 uncultured Spirochaetales bacterium | reverse complement strand
GGCGGCGGCGGCGGCGGCGGCGGCGGCGGCCGCCGCTGGTAGCCGACCCACCGGGTCGACGCGAGACCTGCACGGCCGCGGGGCGCACGGCGCGCTCCGCGGCCGCTTCGTCTCCGATTCCGCCCGCTACTCGCTCCTGGCGACGCCGCTCTGCGGCGGAACGATCAGCATCCGCTGCGCCGGCATCGCCGGCTCGACGCCGCGCCGCAGGTCGTGCGCGACGCGGGCGACCTCGCGCGGGTCCTCGTCCCAGACGTAGAAGCCGGGACCCTCGGCGCACCAGCCGCCCTCTCGGCGGTGGATCGCCACGCTCCCGGGGTCGGGACCTCGAACGTGCATGCACTCGTCTCCTTCGCGTTTGCCGGAAAGCGTCGGCAGGCGCGGTGAAGCATCGGTGGCGGCGCCGCGAGAGTTCAGTGAATTCTGCTGGACAGGAGGCGATTCCCGGCGGCGAGCCGCGGCTGCCGCGCGCCTACGCGGCCGCTGCCGGCGCGCTGCGCGCTAGCCGCCGGCCGGCGGTTAGCGCGAGCCCGCGGCCTTCGCGGCGAAGCGCTCCTTCGCCAGGCGCCAGCGCGTCGGGCCCGACAGCTCGCGCGGCGCCTCGGGCTCGAGCGAGGGCGGGTCCTTCTCCGGGTCGTCGAAGCGGGCCAGCACCTCGTAGGTGGTGCTGCGCTGCACCGGCGTGCGGCCGATCTCGCGGATCAGCCGCCGCATCTCCTCGGCCGGCAGGTTCTCGCCGAAGTCGGCGCCGGACTCGCGGCTGATCGACTCCTCCATCAGCGTGCCGCCGAAGTCGTTCGCGCCGGCCATCAGCGCCATCTGCGAGAGCTTCGGCCCCATCTTCACCCAGCTCATCTGCACGTTCTGGATCCACGGCCGCAGGAAGAGCCGCGAGACCGCGATCATCCGCAGGTCCTCGGGCATCGAGGCGCCGGGCCGCGCGTGCATGTGGTTGAAGAGCACGTTCCTCTCGTGGATGAAGCCGAGCGGGACGAACTCGGTGAAGCCGCCGGAGCGCTTCTGGATGTCTCGGATCAGCGCGAGGTGCGCGGCGACGTGGCGCGGCTGCTCGACGTGGCCGTACATGATCGTCGAGGTCGAGCGCAGCCCGATCCCGTGCGCCGCGGTGACGATCTCGACCCAGCGGTCGCGGCGCAGCTTGTTCGGGCTGATGACCTGGCGGATCTCGTCGTCGAGGATCTCGGCCGCGGTGCCCGGCATCGTGCCGAGGCCGGCGTCGACGAGCCAGCGCAGCAGCTCCTCGAGCGGCATTCCCGACTTGCGGTGCGCGAAGTCGATCTCCTCGGGCGAGAACGCGTGCACGTGCAGCTGCGGGAACTCGCGCTTGATCGCGACGAGGATCTCGCGGTAGTGGTGGTGGTCCTTGCGCGGGTGGATGCCGCCCTGGATGCACACCTCGGTGGCGCCGCGGGCGACCGCGTCGGCGGCCTTCGCGACGAGCTTCTCCATCGGGTGGTCGTAGGCGTCGGCGTCGTCCTCGTGGCGCGAGAAGCCGCAGAACGAGCAGCCGACGTAGCAGACGTTCGTGAAGTTGACGTTGCGGCAGATCACGAACGAGACGTCGTCGCCGCGGTCGAGCTCGCGCGCGCAGTCGGCCGCCTGGAGCAGCGCGTAGAAGTCGGCGCCGCGGGCACCGAGCAGCAGGGTCGCGTCGGCCTCGGAGAGCTCGTGGCCCTCGAGCGCGTGGTCGAGTACGTCGCGCACCGGGGCGCTCGTGCGGGCGGGCAGTCGGTCGAGCATCAGGCGGCCTCCCCGACCCGGCCGGGGCCGTCGCGGCGCACCCAGCCGGAGTCGTCGACGAGCGCGAGCGCCGCGCGGCGCACGCGCGGCGAGAAGAAGTCCGGGCGGGCGAGCAGCCACTCCGGGTAGACCGGAAGCCGCTCGACGAGGCGCTGTCCGGCCGCCTCGGTGCGGCGGCGCAGCTCGCGCAGCGCCGGCCACGGCGCCTCGGGGTTGATGAAGTCGACCGTCAGCGGCGACACGCCGCCCCAATCGTTGACGCCGGCGCGCAGCAGCAGCTCGAGGACCTCGGGCGCGAGGTTCGGCGGGGCCTGGACGTTCATCGCCGGGCCGAGCACGAGCCGCGCGATCGCGACCCAGCCAGCGACGAGCTCGTCGGAGAGCGCCGCGACGCCGCGCATCGGCGTATCCGGCTTCGGGTGGAAGGGCTGGACGATCACCTCCTGCACGTGGCCCCAGCACTCGTCGAGCGCGCGGATCGCGAGCAGCGTGTCGACGCGCTCGGCGTCGGTCTCGCCGATCCCGAGCAGCAGGCCCGACGTGAACGGGATCTTCAGCTCCCCAGCCTCCTCGTGCATGCGCAGCCGCACGGCGGGGTCCTTGTCGGGGCAGTAGTAGTGCGCCCCGCCCTTCGCGCGCAGCCGCGGGCTCGTGCTCTCGAGCATCAGCCCGAGCGAGGCGTTGCTCTCGCGCAGAGCGGCCATCTCGTCGCGCGACAGGATCCCGGCGTTCGTGTGCGGCAGGATCCCGGCGGCGAAGCCGACCTCGCAGGCGCGGACCAGGTACTCGGCCGTCGACGCGAGCCCGCGCGCGGCGAGCCAGTCGCGGTGGCTCTTGTACGCGACCTCGGGCTTGTCGCCGAGGCAGAAGAGCGCCTCGGTGCAGCCGGCCCGCAGCGCGCCGGCGACGACCTCTTCGACCTCGGCGAGCGTGTAGGTCTTCGCGGCCGGGTCGTCGGGCTGCTTCGCGAAGGTGCAGTACGAGCAGCGGTCGCGGCACAGGTTCGTCAGTGGCACGAAGACGTTGCGCGAGACGCTGACGAGGTCGCCCTTGCCGAGGCGCTTCGACTCGGCGGCGCCGGCGAGGATGGCCTCGCGCGCGCGCGCGTCGCCGAGCGCGGCGGCGAGGCGCTCGGCCGCGCCGCGCTCGAGGCCGCCGTCGGCGACCGCGGCGGACACGAGGCTCTCGACTTCGCGGAGCGCGGGCGTGGTCATCTGCGAACTGTCAACCCCGGGGCGCGATCCGAGAGCATATCACTGATCCGGGACCCAGATCGGTTCCATTGGGTTGACGCCGTGTCTAGTCCGCGTCCTCGCGTGTGCGGGCGATCCGCACGCCGGCGTACTGGAGCACACCGGCGATCGGGGTCGGCTTGCGGACCGTGACGACGACCTCGTCGGCGTCGAACTTCGCGAGCACCGCCCGCGCGATGCGGTCGCCGAGCGCCTCGACGAGCTTGTGCTCCTGGTTGCCGGCGACGTCCTCGACGATCTCGAAGATGCGCTTGTAGTGGATGGTGTGGCGGATCGAGTCGCTGCGGCCGGCGTCGCGCAGGTCGCGCGCGATCTCGAGGTCGAGCAGCACCGGGCGCCGCATGCGCCGCTCGACGGCGGTGACGCCGAGCGCCGCCGGCACCTGGATGCCCTGGAGCAGGATCACGTCGCGCACGCGATGCAGTATAGACTCCCCCCGACCCGCCGCCCCGGAGGAGAGCCGCCTTGGACCTCGACGCGATCCGAGCCCGCGAAGCCGCGCACTTCCTGCCCGTCGTGAAGCGCATGCCGGTGGCCCTCGCGAGCGGCCGCGGCTCGCGCGTGACGGACACCGTCGGGCGCGAGTACGTCGACCTGATGGCGGGCTGGGGCGTCACCTGCCTCGGCCACTGCCACCCCGAGCTCGTGCGCGCGATCGCCGAGCAGGCCGGGCGCCTGATGCAGACGACGAACCTCTTCTACACCCTGCCGCAGCTCGACCTGATCGACCGCCTCGCGGCGCTGGCGCCGGGGCCCATCACGCGCACCTTCCTGACGAGCTCCGGCACCGAGGCCGTCGAGGGCGCGCTGAAGCTCGCGCACCGCGCGACCGGTCGGCGCGTGTTCGTCTCGACCGACGGCGCGTTCCACGGCCGCACGCTCGGCGCGCTCCAGCTGATCGGCAGCGCGAAGCACCGCGACCCCTACGCGGCGCTGCTGCCCGAGCAGCACCGCGTCCCCTTCGGCGACCTCGACGCGGCGCGCCGCGCCGTCGACGAGAGCGTCGCCGCGTTCGTCGTCGAGCCGGTGCAGGGCGAGGGCGGCGTGAACGTCGCGAGCGACGCGTACCTGCGCGGGCTGCGCGAGCTCTGCGACGCGACGGGCGCGCTGCTCGTCTTCGACGAGGTGCAGACCGGCATCGGCCGCACCGGCACGCTCTTCGCTTGCGAGCACAGCGGCGTCGACCCCGACGTGATGACGCTCGGCAAGGGCCTCGGCGGCGGCTTCCCGGTGGCCGCGTTCCTGACGACGGAGCGCGTCGCGGCGACGGTCGCGCTCGGCGACCACGGCACCACCTACGGCGGCAACCCGCTCGCGTGCGCCGCCGCGAACGCGGTGCTGCGGGTGATCGAGGACGAGACGCTCGTCGCGCGCTCGGCCGAGCTCGGCGAGCGCCTCGGCCGCCGGCTGCGCGCGTTCGCCGACGAGCGGCCCGACGTCGCCACCGGCGCGCGCGGCCGCGGACTGTTGCAGGGCCTCGTGCTGCGCGACGCCGAGCGCGCCGCGGGGCTGCCGCTGCGCGCGCTCGAGCGCGGCGTGCTCGTCAACGTCACCGCCGGCACCGTCGTGCGCGTCTTCCCGGCGCTGAACGTCCCGGAGGACGACCTGTGGCCGGCGCTCGAGACCGTGCTGGAGCTGGCCGCAGGCGCCTAGCAGCCTAGGCCCGAGCGATCACCTGCACGACCATCCGGATGCCCTCGGCGGCGGCGCAGTTGTGCATCGCGGTGAAGAACCCGCCGTCGGAGGGCCGCGGATTCTCGGCGCAGTCGAGCTGGAAGCGCAGCCGGCGCCCGGCGTAGTGCGGGTACTGCTGCGCGAGGTGGCCGCCGAGCGCGTACTCGAGATAGGCGTTGAACTTCGCCTCGAGCTGGCGGAGCTGGTCGGGATGGCTGTCCCACGGCCGCTCCTCGAGCATCACGAGCACGACCTCGCCGGTCGCCTCGTCCTCGGTGACGAGGTCGACGACGCGCGGATTGTGCACGCCGCGCGGTTCGCGTTTCTCTTCCATCGGTCGGTCAGGTTAGACTGCGAGGATGGCCGGCGCACTCGACGGATTCCGCATCGTCGACTTCACGCAGGTGATCGCCGGGCCGCTCGCGACGCGGGTGCTCGCCGACCAGGGCGCCGACGTGATCAAGGTGGAGCCGCCGGCGGGCGACATCCTGCGCCACATGGGCGGCCTGCCGGGCCTGTCGCCGACCTTCGCGACGGTCAACCGCAGCAAGCGCTCGGCGGTGCTCGACCTGAAGAAGGACGGCGCGCTCGAGGCGCTCCGGCGGCTCGTCGCCGGCGCCGACGTGTTCGTCCAGAACAGCCGCCCCGGCGCCGCCGAGCGCATCGGCGTCGGCGCCGACACGCTGCGCGCGCTGAACCCGCGTCTCGTCTACGTGTCGATCAGCGGCTTCGGCGAGCGCGGGCCGTATGCGCACAAGCGCGTCTACGACCCGATCGTGCAGGGCATGTCGGGGCTGTGCGAGATCCAGGGCGGCGCCGACGGCCCGCCGCGCCTGGTGCGCGTGATCGTGCCCGACAAGGTCACCGCGCTGACCGCCGCGCAGGGCATCACCGCGGCGCTGCTCGCGCGCGAGCGCAGCGGCCGCGGTCAGCACCTGCGCCTGTCGATGCTCGACGCGGTGATCGCCTTCGTCTGGCCCGAGGGCATGGCCTATCACACCTACGTCGGCGACGGCGTGCCGCGCCCGACGCCGGTCGCGCGCCACGACCTCGTGTTCGAGACGCGCGACGGACACGTGATCGCGTCGACGGTCGCGCTGCGCGAGTTCCAGGGCTTCTGCCGCGCGGCCGGCCGGCCCGAGTGGCTCGGCGACCCGCGCTTCCAGAGCGCGGCCGGCCTCGTCGCGAACGCGGTGGAGCGCCTCGAGATGATGGCCGAGGTGCTGCGCACCCGGACCACCGACGAGTGGCTCGAGGCGCTCGACCGCGAGGACGTGCCCTGCGGGCCGGTGCTCTCGCGCGACCGGATCCACGAGCACGCGCAGGTGCGGGAGAACGAGATCCTCGTCGAGCAGGAGCACCCGGTCGTCGGCCGGATCCGCCAGCCGCGGCCGGCCGAGCGCTTCGACGCGACGCCGTCGGCGATCTCGCGCCCGGCGCCGACGCTCGGCCAGCACACCGACGAGGTGCTGCGCGAGGCCGGCCTGTCGGCCGGCGAGATCGCCGCGCTGCGCGCCGCCGGCGCGCTCGGCGCCGCGGCCGCGTAGCGATGCGCCGACTCTGGGGCATCGGCACGCCGCGCACGCTGCGGCCGCACTGGATGCTGCTCGAGCTCGGCCTCGACTACGAGACCCGCGCCGTGCTGCCGCGCAGCGACGCGATGGACGACCCCGAGCTGCTGCGCTGGACGCGGCGCCGCAAGGTTCCCTTCCTCGAGGACGGCGAGGTCCGGATCGGCGAGAGCGGCGCGATCGTCTGCCACCTCGCCGACCGCTACCGCGAGCGCGCGGCGCTCGCGCCCGAGCCCGGCACGCCGGCGCGCGCCGCGTTCGACGAGCTCGCGTTCTTCGTGCTGACCGAGCTCGACGCGACCGCCCTCTACGTGCTGCGGCGCCACGAGGGCCTGCCCGAGGTCTACGGCGCCGCGCCCGAGGCCTGCGCCGCCGCGCGCGCGTACTTCACCCGGATGGCCGCCGAGCCGGAGCGGCGCCTCGCCGACGGCCGCCCGTGGCTGCTCGGCGACGCGTTCTCGGCGGTCGACGTCCTGCTCGCGTCGTGCCTGCTCTGGGCGCGCTTCCTCGGCATCCCGCTCGCCGAGGGCCTCGACGCGCACCGCGCGCGCGCCGCCGAGCGCCCGGCCTTCGGCGCTGCGATGGGGCGCAACTTCCCGCCCGAGACGCTCGCGGCGCTGCGCGAGAGCCCTGCTTGAGATGATGATCTGAATGTTCTAAACATTCAGATCATTATGAAACTCACGCCTCGCCGCCGCGCCGCGCTCGACGCCTTCGTCGACGCCTGGGCCGGCATGTCGACCCTCTTCGGCTTCAGCCCGTCGACGGCGCGGGTCAGCGCGCTGCTGATCGCGTCGCCCGAGCCGCTCTCGCTCGGCGAGATCGCCGAGACGCTCGGCATCAGCCGCGGCAACGCCAGCATGTCGCTGAAGGAGCTGCGCGCGTGGGGCGTCGCGCGCCGCGTCGCCCGCCCCGGCGACCGCCGCGACTTCTACGAGGTCGAGGGCGACCTGTTCCAGCAGACGATCGCGATCGCGCGCGAGCGCAAGCGCCGCGAGTACGACCCGGTGGCGTCGGCGGCGCTCGCCGCGCTCGCGGACCTCGCGAAGGGCGCGTCGGACGAGGAGGCGGAGCGGCTCGCGGCGGTCGGGGACTACCTACGCACGATCGACCGCGTCGGGCGCGAGGTGCTCGGCGACGAGGCGGCCGCGCTCGCCCTCGTGAGCCTGCTTCGGCGCGGCTGGGGCGGCAAGCGGTGAGCGGGCGCATCGCGTCGCTGCTCGCCCTGTGGTTCGGCTTCGACCGCCGCGTCGGGCGCGCCGCCTACGCGGCGAGCGGCGCGTCGCTGATGGCCTTCAAGTACGCGACCGACGCGGCGATCTTCCGCGCCGCGACCGGCCGCGTCTGGACGCCGCTCGACTACCTGAGCCCGCTGATGAAGACCCGCTCCGACGCGCTCGCCGGCGCGCCAGACCTCGTGTTCTGGCTGCTCGTGCTGTGGACGCTGCCCTTCCTCTGGGTCGGCGCGTCGCTGACGGTGCGCCGCACGCTCGACGCGGGGCTGCCGGCCGCATGCGGCCTCCTCTTCTTCGTGCCGATCCTCAACTACTTGTGGATGGCCGTATTGTGCGCGCTTCCGACCGACGCCGTCGGCGCCGCGTCCTCCGCGCCGCTGGCCGCGAGCGACCGGCTCGACGTCCGGGCCGACGTGCGCGCCGGCGCGCTCGGCGCGGCGATCGGCTTCGCGCTCACCGCCGCGAGCGTGCTCTTGCTGCGCAGCTACGGTGCGGTGCTCTTCGTCGGCACGCCCTTCGCGATGGGCTTCGCGACGGCCCACCTGCTGAACCGCCCGCTGCGCCGCAGCGTCGGCGAGACGCTGCTCGCGTCGCAGGTCGCGGTGCTGCTCGCCGCCGGCGCGCTGCTGCTCTTCGGGCTCGAGGGAATGATCTGCCTCGCGATGGCGTATCCGCTCGCGTCCGGGCTCGCGTTCCTCGGCGCACTCGTCGGCCGCGCGGTGGCGCTGCGCCACCCGCTGCCGCCGGCCCACGCGCTGCCGCTGCTGCTCGCGCTGCCGCTGCTGATGGGCGCCGAATCGGCGGTCGTCGAGCCTCCGCTGCGCGAGGCGGTGACGACGATCGAGGTCGACGCGCCGCCCGAGCGCGTGTGGCCGCACGTCGTCGGCTTCAGCGAGCTGCCGCCGCCGTCGCGGCTCGTGTTCGAGCTCGGCATCGCGTACCCGGTCCGCGCGCGGATCGACGGCGCCGGCGTCGGCGCGATCCGCACCTGCGAGTTCTCGACCGGCCCCTTCGTCGAGCCGATCACGGTCTGGGATCCGCCGCACCGCCTCGCGTTCGACGTCGCGAGCCAGCCCGAGCCGATGACCGAGACGAGCCCGTACCAGCGCGTCCACGCGCCGCACCTGCTCGACGGCTTCGTCTCCGAGCGCGGCGAGTTCCGGCTGGTCGCGCTGCCGGGCGGTCGCACGCGGATCGAGGGCAGCACCTGGTATCGCATCGACATGTTCCCACAACGCTACTGGGCGCCGCAGGCCGACGCGCTGCTGCACGCGATCCACACCCGCGTGCTCGAGCACGTGAAGTCGCTCGCCGAGGAGGAGACGGGCTAGCATCCGCCGCCAGGGGGGAGTCCGCGTGCTCGCCGGGCGGCGTCCCCGAGGGCCGCGGTGCAGCCGCGCCGCCCGCGGCACTCGTGGCTCGTGCGCCCGAGCCTGCGGCGGCCGCGCGCGACGCTCGCGCTGTGGCTCGCGCTGTGCGCCGCCGCCAGCGCCGGCATCGCGCGCCTCGAGTTCGACCCCACCACCGAGAGCATCCTGCACCAGCAGGGTCCGGCGTGGAGCTTCTACCAGAGCAGCGTCGAGCGCTTCGGCGGCGACGAGATCCTCGTCGTCGCGCTCGAGAGCGAGCGCCCCTTCGACCCGGCGCTGCTGGCCGAGGTCGCACGGCGCAGCGAGGCCTTCGCCGGGCTGCGCGGCGTGCGACGCGTCGACAGCATCGCGACGGTGCCGGTGATCCGCAGCGCAGACGACGGCGATCTGATGCTCGACCCCGCGCTGCCGCCGCGGCCGACGCCCGGCGACCCCGAGCTCGCGCGCCTCCCCGAGCGGCTCGCCGCCGACCGCCTCGCGCCCGAGAGCCTCGTGTCGCGCGACGGCCGCGTGTTCGCGATCAACCTGCTGCTCGAGAGCCACATCGGCCACGACGTCGAGGCGATCCTCGACGGCGTGCGCGACGCGATCCGCGGCCGGCCCGCGTGGGTCTCCGGCGTCCCGGTCTTCCGCACCGAGTCGAACCGCCAGAGCGAGCGCGAGATCCTGCTCTTCGTGCCGCTGACCGTCGCGCTGATCGGCGCGCTGCTCTTCGCGGCCTTCGGCTCGCGCCGCGCGGTCGCGATCCCGCTGCTCGCGAGCGGGCTCGGCACCGTCTGCGTGCTCGGCGCGATGGGTGCGACCGGCACGCCGCTCTCGTTCTCGACGATCGTGCTGCCGCCGCTGCTGCTCGCGCTCGGCAGCGCGTACACGATCCACGTGCTCGCGGCCGAGAGCCGCTGCGCGGACGCGGAAGCGCTCGAGGCCGCGCTGGTCGCCGTCGCGCGGCCGATCGCGCTCTCGGGCCTGACGACCGCGATCGGATTCCTCGGCATCGCGCTCGTGCGCATCGAGGCGATCCGCCAGCTCGGGGCCTTCGGCGCGCTCGGCGCGCTCGTGGTCGCCGCCGCTGCGCTGTCGGCCGCGCCGGCCGCGCTCGCGCTCGCGCCGGCGCGCGCGCGAGAGCCGCGGCTGCGCGCGTGGGTGGGCGAGGTGCTCGCGCCGGCGCTCGTCGCCTTCCTCTCGCGCCGCGCACGCGCGGTCTGCGCGGCGTGGGCGCTCGCGATCGTCGCGATCGGCGTCGGGCTGCCGCGCCTCGACGTCGAGACCGACGCGACGCGTTGGTTCCGGCCCGGGACGGAGGTGCGCGACTCCTACGAGGCGATCCGCGCGCGCCTGTCGGGCATCAGCCCGATGAACGTCGTCGTCGAGACCGAAGACGGCGTCCGCGCGGTGGACCCCGAGGTCGTCGCCGCGATCGACGCGCTCGGCGCGCACCTCGCGGCGCGCGCGGACGTCGGCAAGGTGGTGTCGCTCGCCGACCCGCTGCGGCAGATGCACGCGACGCTCTCGGGCGAGCCGGACCCCGGACTGCCGGCGAACGCGGCGCTGATCGAGCAGTACCTGCTGCTGCTCGGCTCGGTCGACCGGATGCGCGACGTGCTCGCCGAAGACCGCCGCGCCGCGAACGTGATGCTGCGCGTCGACGACAACAGCTCCGACGCGCTGCTCGACGTCGCGCGCGACGCCGAGTCGTGGTGGGGCGCGCACGGCCCGCCCGGCACGCGCGCCCGGGCCACCGGCATCATGTTCGAGTTCGCGCGCGCCGAGGACGAGATCGCGCTGGGCCAGATCCGCGGCCTCGCCACCTCGCTCGCGGTGATCGCGCTGCTGGCCCTCGCGATCTTCCGCTCGGCGCGCATCGCCCTCCTCGCACTGATCCCGAACGCGGCGCCGCTGCTGCTCTGCTTCGGCGCGATGGGCCTCGCCGGCATCCCGCTCGACGCGGCGACCGTCGTCGTCGGCTGCCTCGCGCTCGGCATCGCGGTCGACGACACGGTCCACCTGCTGACGTGGTTCACCGCGCACCCGCGCCACCGCGAGGATCCGGCCGCGGCGCTCATCGAGACCTTCCGCCGCATGCTCGCGCCGGTGATGCTGACGACGCTCGCGGTCGCCGCGGGCTTCGGCGCGATCGGCCTCTCCGAGTTCGCGATCACGCGCAACTTCGGCCTGCTGACGGCGGCGACGGTCTGCGTCGCGCTGCTCGCCGACACGACGCTGCTGCCGGCGCTGCTGCTGCTCAGAGCTCGACGGAGCCGCTGAGCAAGAGCGCGCCGAGCAGGCCGGCGAGCGCGAGGCGGTACCAGCCGAAGGGCGCTAGCCCGCGGCGCTGCAGGAAGCCGACCAGCCAGCGCACCGCGAGCGCCGCCGAGACCGCAGCCACCGCGAAGCCGAGCGCCGTCGCGCCGACGCCGAGCGCCTCGAAGAGGTTCGGCCCGCCGGTCTGCGCCGCGTGCGAGAGGTTCTGCGCGAGCTTGTACACGCACGCGCCCCCGAGCGTCGGCACGCCGAGCAGGAACGAGAACTCGGCGGCGTCGCGCGGCCGCAGCCCGAGCAGCACGCCGCCGGCGATCGTCATCATCGAGCGCGACGTGCCCGGCCACATCGCGACGCACTGGAAGAGCCCGATCGCGAGCGCGGTGCGCGCACTCAGCGCGTCGAGCGCCATGCCGCGCTCCGGCGCGCGGCCGCGGTCGAGCCAGATCATCCAGACGCCGCCGACGGCGAGCGCGGCGAGCACCGGGGCCGGGTGGAACAGGTGCTCCTCGATCCACGAGTCGAGCAGCGGTCCGAGCAGCGCCGCCGGCGCGAACGCGAGCGCGAGGTGGCCGAGCAGGCGCAGCCCGGCCGCGTCGCGCCCGGCGACGCCGCGCAGCATCTGTACCACGCGCCCCGCGTAGAGCCCGAGCACCGCGAGGATCGCGCCGCCCTGGATCGCGACCTCGAAGGCCGCGAGCGACGCGCGCTGCTCCGGCGTGTCGAGGCCGAGCAGCGACGCGGTCAGGATCAGGTGGCCGGTCGACGAGACCGGCAGGTACTCGGTGATCCCCTCGACCAGGCCGAGCAGCGCGGCCTCCCACCACTCCACCGATCGCCCCCTAGCCGCCGAACAGGCCGCCGTTGACGTGGATGACGCACCCGTTGACGTAGCTCGCGCGCGTCGCGAGGAAGGCGACGACGTCGGCGACCTCCTCGGGCGTGCCCATGCGCTGCTGCGGCACGCGCGCGAGGATCAGCGCCTTGACCTCGTCGGGCAGCTCGGCGGTCATCTCGGTGTCGATGAAGCCCGGCGCGACCGAGTTGACGAGGATGTCGCGGCCGGCGAGCTCCTGGGCCAGGCTCTTCGTGAACGCGTCGAGCGCGGCCTTGACCATCGTGTACGGGATCTGCCCGGGGTTGCCGGTGTGGCCGACGACCGACGAGATGTTGACGATGCGGCCGGCCTTGCGGCGCAGCATGAAGCGGCGCAGCACGCTCTTCGTCAGGTACCACGCGCCGCGGCTCATCGCCGCGACGGCGTCGTAGTCGTCGAGCTTCATCGCGAGCATCGGCGCGTTGACGTTCGTGCCGGCGTTGTTGACGAGCACGTCGACGCGGCCGGCGACGTCCTTGAGCCCCGAGACGAGCGCGTCGACCTCCTCGGAGACGGCCAGGTCCGCGCGCAGCGCGAACGCGTCGGGCAGCGAGCCGGCCACCGCGCGCGCCTCGTCCTCGCTCGAGCGGTAGTGGACGCCGACGCGGAAGCCCTCGGCCGCGAGCGCGCGACAGCAGGCCGCGCCGATCCCGGTGCCGCCGCCGGTCACCAATGCAACGGGCCGCTGCTCCGACGGCTGCGTCACTTCGACGCGCCCGAGATGTGCTCGCCACCGTCGACGCGGATCACCTCGCCGTTGATCCAGCCGGCCTCGTCGCGCGCCAGCAGGTCGATCACGCCGGCGACGTCCTCGGGCGTCGTCAACCGTCCCATCGGGTTGCGCGACAGCGCCTGCGCGCGCATGTGCGCGCTGCCGGGGATCGCGTCCTGGGCCGGCGTGTGGGTGATGCCGGCCTGGATCACGTTGCAGCGCACGCCGTAGGGCGCGAACTCGACCGCGATCGAGCGCGCGAGCGACTCGAGCGACACCTTCGCCGCGGCGACCGCGGCGTAGCCCTTCCACGCGACCTCGTTGCCCTCGCTCGTGAGCCCGAACACGCGCGCATCCGACGCGAACAGGCCGCGCTCGTGGATCTCCTGCACCCAGCCGAGCAGACTCGTGCCCATCGCGTGGATCGTGCGCGCGAAGTCGTCCTCGTCGAGGAAGTGCTTGTCCGAGTAGAGCGGCGGGCTCGCGAGGCCGAGCGCCTGAGGGTCGCCGGAGGCGAAGACCTCGTCGATCGCGAGCTGGAGCTTCTCGCGGTCGACGCCGAGCTTCGTGGCCAGCTCGTCGTTGGCGCTGCGCTTCGCCTTCGCCTCGGCGACGAGGAGCTTCAGGTTCCCGAAGGCCACCGAGTGCAGCAGCACGCGCACGCGTCCGGAGCCCATCTCGTCGGCGAGGCGGTCGAGCGCCTCGCCGCGCTTCTCGGCCGACAGCGCGTCGGTGTTCATCGCGAGCAGCCGCGCGCCGCCGGCGCGGATCTTCTCGAACTCGGGCTCGATCTTCGCGAGCATCGCGCGGCGGTCGCGGTGCACGACGCACAGGCTCATGCCCGACGCCGCGAGCCGCTTCGCCGTCGCGAGCCCGAAGCCGCTCGACCCGCCGAGGATCACCGCCCACTGATCGGCGTTGAACGTCATCCCGACCTCCGCTCCGGGCCGAACACTAGCTTTTTCCCCGCTTCACGTCGTCGCGCCGAGCCCGAGCTCTGCGATCAGCGCCGGCAGCTCGGCGCGCGTCGCGAGCTCGAAGCGACAGCCGGCCGGCAGCGCGTCGGACAGGCGCTCGAAGTAGCGGCGGTCGCGGCGCGCGTCGACGACGACGACCAGCCCACGGTCGTCCTCCGAGCGGATCAGGCGCCCGACCATCTGCTTCAGGTTCAGCAGCATCTGGCCGAGCGTGCGCTGCTCGAACGCGTCGCCGCCGTGCTCGGCGACGCGCGCCTCGCGGCGGCGGCGCAGCTCGGTCGGCACCTCGAAGGGGAGCTTCTCGATCACGACCGCCTCGAGCGCCGAGCCCGGAACGTCGATGCCCTGCCAGAAGGTGCGCGAGCCGAGCAGCACGCCGCCGCCGCCGGCGCGGCGGAAGCGCTCGACGAGCGCGCCCGGGTCGTCGCTCGCGCGGCGCGGCATCCACACCTCGATGCCGTCGGCGCGCAGCTCCGGCGCGAGGCGATCGCAGACGTCGCGCATCCGGCGCAGGCTCGTGAACAGGCCGAGCGTGCGGCCGCCGAGCGCGCGCGCGACGTCGGCGAGCACTGCGGCGGTGAGCTCGACCGGGTCGCCGACGTCGGAGATCGCGACGGCGCGCATGTGCTCGGCGTAGGGGAAAGGGCTCTCGAGCGCGACACGCCAGCAAGGAGG
>CAZQYK010000044.1:0-2771 GCA_964597285.1 uncultured Spirochaetales bacterium | reverse complement strand
AGCGCGTGCTGCCGCCGCTCCAGCTCCAGCGCTCGCCGGGACACTTCTTCGAGACGCTCCCGTTCTGGCTGTGTCTCGGCTTCGCGGCAGCGCTCGCGGCGCTCGCGCGCCGCGCGCAGACGCCGCGCCACGCCGCGGCGCTCGTCGCCGCGATCGGCGCGGCCGTCGCGTTCGACTACGCGCCGAGCGCGCAGCGCTTCGCCGACGGCGTCGCGCTGCGCGAGATCGCGCCCCAGATCGCGCTGCTGCGCGGCGCGGGCGACGACGGCGTGCGCATCGCGACCGCGCGGCGCTTCGATCCGCTCGAGAGCTGGCTCGTCGCGCAGGCACCGGCCGGTCACGCCTGGGGCTGGCTCCAGTGGCAGGCCGGCCGACACTGGATCGCGTTCATGGACGAGGCCGCGTACCGCGGGCGCGACGCCGCGGGCCGGCTCGACGTCGACTCCGAGCGCCTCGCGCTCGCGCGCGTGCGCTGGTTCTGGCTCCCGCACGCCGCGGCCCTGCCACCGCCGTGGCGACGCGTCGGCGTCGCCGGCGGGCTCGCGCTGTGGGAGCTGCCGCGCGTCGGACCGGTCGCGGCCGGCTACCGCGGCGAGGTGCGGCCCGGCGCCGAGGCCTTCCCGGTCGACGCGCGCCGGCCCGGCCCCGAGCGCATCGCGCTCGAGCTCGACGCCGGCGACGCGCCGGGCCTCGTCCTCGTCAGCGAGGGCCACCACCCGTGGTGGCGCGCGACGGTCGACGGCGAGCCGGCGGAGCTGCTCCGCGCGCACGGGGCCTTCCTCGCGGTCGCGGTGCCGCCGGGCCCGCATGCGGTCGAGCTGCGCTTCGCGCCGCCGGCGTGGCTCGGCGCGCTCGTCTTCGCCGGCCGCGTCGCGTGGCTCGCGCTCGCCGCCGTCGCCGCCGCCTTCGTGTGGCGGCGCGTCGGGCGTCTCCGTCAGGCCGGCTCGAGCTCGAGCACCGCGATTTCGCGGTGACAGTGGATGCGCAGCGCCGGGCCGCCGACGCCGAGGCCGCGGTTCACGTAGAGCAGCGAGTCGTCGCGCCGGTACGCGCCACGCGTCAGCGGGGTCATGAAGCGCGCGAGGTTCACGCGGCCTCGCGCGATCGGCAGCGCCACCTGGCCGCCGTGCGTGTGGCCCGCGAGCACGAGCGGGAAGCCGCGGTCGGCCGCGTGTGCGAAGGCCTCGGGCTGGTGCACGAGCAGCACGACCGGGCCGTCGCCGGGGTTCCTGTCGGCGAGCGCGTCGATCGCCGAGAAGCGCACGCCGCGCCCGAACCAGCAATCGCCGCGGTCCTCGACGCCGGCGAGGTAGAGCGGCGCTTCGACGGGCAGCCGCACGAGCTCGTCGCGCAGCAGCCGGATGCCGGGCGCGTGCTCGGCCAGGGCCGCGGCGACGTCGTCGGCGCCGACGTAGCGATCGTGGTTGCCGAGGATCGCGTAGACGCCGAGTCGCGCGCGCAGCCCGGCCAGGCGCCGCGCGCCGTCGGGCAGGTGGATCGGATCGAAGTCGAAGAGGTCGCCGGTCAGCACGACGACGTCGGGCTCGGTCGCGTTGGTACGCGCGACCATGCGGTCGAGGCGCTCGCGCTCGAGGCCGTTGCCGATGTGGAGGTCGCTGATCTGCACCAGACGCAGCCCGGCGAGCGCGGCGTCGAGCTTCGGCCGCGCGACGCGCGTCGTCGTGACCTCGACGCGGCGCTGCCCGAGCGTGAAGCCCCAGGCCATCCAGCCGGCGACCGCGCCGACGCCGGCGACCGAGACGGCGCGGTGCGCGGCGGCGAGCACGGACGGGTCGGCGCCGAGCGCCGGGCCGAGCGCGGCGAAGGCCACGGCGAGCGCCCAGCTGCCTAGCACCGCGAGGCCGACGAAGAGCGTCGCGACGCCGAGCTCCATGTACGCGCGCGCGAACGCGCCGGCGCGGTCGCCGCGGCGCCGCGCGCGCACGATCGGCGGCACCGCGAGCGCGTTCGCGACCGCGAGCGCCGCGCCGAGCGCGAGCCAAGCGGCGGCGGACCCGGCCGGGCGCGCGAGCGCGACCGCGACGACCCAGTGCGCGACGAGCGCCTGCACCGCGCCGAGCACGCCGGCGAGGTTGCGGATCAGTCGCGCGAAGAGCAGTCGGCGCAGGGTGGCGAGCGGCATCGGGACCCGTCGGGCGCGTCGGGCGGGCGCACCGTGACGCGTCGGGCGGCGGGAGTCTAGCTTCGCGATGCGGCTACGCCGCATGCGGTCCAGGAGGGGCCTCGAGCTGCGTCTTGGGTCCTCCTCCCAGCTTCGGTAGCGTCGAGAGCATGCCGCCGGCCGACCTCCCCGACGTCGCCGAGCGCGCCGAGCGCCTGCGCGAGCTGCTCGCGCGCGATCCCGACGACGCGACGACCTGGTTCACGCTGGGCCGCGCGCTGCTCGAGCTGTCGCGCTGGAGCGAGGCGGCCGACGCGTTCCGACGCGCGCTCGCGATCGACCCGCGCTACACCGCCGCGCACCGCGACCTCGGCCGCGCGCTGCTCGAGGCCAGCGAGGTCGCCGAGGCGGCGCGCGTGCTCGAAGAGGCGCTCCCGCTCGCGCAGGAGTCCGGCGACCTCCAGACCGCCCGCGCGAGGGAGACCTTCCTGCGCCGCGCCGCGCGCGCGCTCGGCCGTCCGCCGCGCCGCGCGGAGACGCGCGCGGCGGCGCCGCCGGTCGCCGCCGCACCGGCGCGCCGCGAGAACCCCGAGGCGAAGGCGCTGTATCGCCAGGGCTTCGATCACTTCGCGAACGACCGCCACGACGA
>CAZQYK010000043.1:0-10558 GCA_964597285.1 uncultured Spirochaetales bacterium | reverse complement strand
CGGTGAGCGCCAGGCCCGCCGCGCCGCCGAGCGCGCAGCCGGCCGCCGCGACGCCGGCGTGCAGCGCGAGCGAAGCCTCCGGCCGCGGCCGCGGCGGCACCGGCTCCTGCGCCGCGTCGTCGACGCCGAGACCGTGCAGCCAGTCGGCGAAGCGCAGGCCCGCCTCGCGCTCAGCCGCACTGCCGGCGCGCCGGCCCGGCAGCTCGGCGAGCAGCCGCACCCAGTGGAACGCGCGCACCTGCCGCTCGAGGCTCTTCTCTCCGGCCTCGGGCGCCGGCACGCCGGCCGCGCCGCGCTCGTCGTCCGCGCCGCGGCCCGTCACGCGCGGCCCTTCCCGAGGTCCTTCGGCAGGTCCTGCAAGAGGCGACGACCCCCCCGCCCCGCGTCGTCGCACAAAGGCGGCGCGAAGTCAACCGCCGCGAGCGAAGCGCCGATCACAGCGGCCGGTAGCGCTCCCGCGCCTCGGCGGGCGACAGGTTCGCGGCGGCGGCGAGTGCCTCGAGCGTCTTCGCGTCGGCCAGGTCGGCGTCGGTCACGCGCTCCTGGAGCGCGAGCGCGTTGCGGTACGAGTCGGAGCCCGTGTCGACGCCGCGCACGCGCGACTTGTTGGTCTTCGGGTCGATGATGTCCGAGAACGGCACCGGCTGGATCCGGCCCGCCTGGCGCGTGATCAGCACGCTCGACGTGCCGGCCAGCAGCGTGTCGACCGCGCCGACGCCGAGGTCGCGCGTGTAGTCGCGGTCGAACGCGGTGGGGTAGCCGCAGCGCAGCTCGTAGCCGACGTCCTTCTCGCCGATCGTCACCTTCACGCCGCGCTTCGCGAGCGACTCGGCCACCGCGGTGCGCAGCACGCGCGCGAGCGGCACCTCGGCGAGGCGCACGTGGCCGTGCTCGTCGCGCGGCGCGTTCGCGAGCAGCGGGTCGTCGGGGTCCATCGCCATCGCGACGCCCTCGGCGATCACCGCGACGCCGTCGGGCCGCCCCTGCGCGCGGCGCTTGACGATCGCGCCCTCGAGGTGCCGCACCAGGTCGTCGATCGCGATCGGCGGGTTCGGGAACTCCTCGGGGATCAGCGTGATCGGCGCGCCGGCGGCCTTGCCGGCGCCGAGCGCGAGGTGACCGGCCGAGCGGCCCATCATCACGACGAAGAACCAGCGATTGGTCGTCTGCATGTCGAGGATCAGCCGCTCGAGCACCGCGCTGCCGTGCTCGCGTGCCGTCTCGAAGCCGAAGGTCGGCACGCCCTCGGGCAGCGGCAGGTCGTTGTCGATCGTCTTCGGCACGTGGACGACCTTGACGCGCCCGCCCGCCTCGCCGGCGACGCGGTTCGACGACGACGCGGTGTCGTCGCCGCCGATCGTGATCAGGTGGTCGATGCCGATCGCGTCGAGCGAGCGCACGACGTTCGCGAGGTGCTCGGGCTTGCGCGTCGGGTTCGCGCGCGACGTGCGCAGGATCGAGCCGCCCTGGAGGTGGATGCGCGCCACCGCGTCCTCGGAGAGCTCGAGCACGTGGCCCGTGTCGCCCTCCATCACGTGGCTGAAGCCGTCGAGGATCCCGACGACGCGGTGCCCGAGGCGCAGCGCACGCGTCGCCGCGGCGCCGATCACGCCGTTGATGCCGGGCGCGGGCCCGCCTCCCACTGCGATGCCGAAGGTGCTCATGCCCTCCCCTTCGTGTCCGTCTACTGCGTCGCTAGCGCCGCCACGGGGCCATCCAGCGCGCCGCGCCCGACGCGGCCCGGTCGCCCGCGTCGGCCGGCGCGCGGCCCCACAGCTCGTCGCCCTCCTCGTCGCCCTCGTCGTCGTCCTCGACCGGCGGCGAGAGGTCGAGCCGGTCGCTGATGCCGAGGTCGCCGAGCACCTCGAGCGCGAGCTCGCGCAGCTGCGCGTGCACCGCAGTGCCGCGCGCGTGGTGCAGGATCGAGAGCGGCCGGCTCGTCGCCGAGTGCAGCATCTCGACGCGCGGGCTGCGCGAAAGCGGCGTCTTGTAGTAGGCCCAGCCGCGCCGGCGCACCTCGTCGCACAGGCGCCGGAAGAGGGTCGGCCCCTCGGCGCCGCCGACGCGCGTGCGGCGGTCGACGAGCGTGAAGACGACCCGCGCGCGCTCGGCCGGGACGCCGATCCGCCCGAACAGGGCGAAGATCTTCTCGGCCTCTTCGAGCGACGCCCAGTCGGCCACCGGCAGCAGGATCCGGTCGGCCGCGCGGTGGGCGTTCTGCGTGAGCGCCTCGAGGTCGGCCTTCGTGTCGAGGATCACGAGGCCCGGCCACTCGGTCTGCGCGAGGATCCGCCCGAGCGTGTCGGGGTCGGCCGCGCGCGCCTTCAGCAGCGCCACGTCGGGCGGCGACGGCACGTAGTGCACGCCGTACTGACCGAGCCGGATCGAGCGCGACAGGCTGCGCTCGGCCCACGCGTGCTTCAGGTTCGCGTCGCCGGGCCGCGGCGGCTCGAGGCTGAACATGCGGTCGATCGTGCCCTGGTCGTCGAGGCCGACGACGAGCACCGGCAGGTCCTCGCGCAGCGCGCGCGCATAGACGGCGAGGTTCGTCGCGAGCGTGGTCTTGCCGACGCCGCCCTTGTTGGACGACACGGCGATCACGGGTCCGCGGGACGGGGACGCAGGGGAGACCATCGTCGGCGGGGAACATACCGTTCGGTTAGCATCGCGTCATGCGAGCGGTGGGTGTGATTCCGGCGCGATACGCGGCGACGCGCTTTCCCGGCAAGCCGCTCGCCGAGATCGCCGGCCTGCCGATGATCCAGCGGGTCTGGAACGGCGCGCGCGCGGCGAAGTCGCTCGAGCGCGTCGTCGTCGCGACCGACGACGCGCGCATCGCCGAGGTGTGTCGCGGCTTCGGCGCCGAGGTCGCGCTGACGCGCGCCGACCACCCGAGCGGCACCGACCGCGTCGCCGAGGTCGCGGCCGGGCTCTCCGAGGACGTCGTCGTCAACGTGCAGGGCGACGAGCCGCTGATCGAGGGCCGCGTGATCGACGCCGCGGTCGAGGCGCTCGCGCGCGACGCCGAGGCCCCGGTCGCGACGCTCGTGCACGAGGCGGAGCCCGGCGCGCAGGGCGACCCGAACCGCGTCAAGGCCGTGCTCGACGCGCGCGGCCGCGCGCTCTACTTCTCGCGCAGCGCGGTGCCGTACGTGCGGCCCGGCCGCGAGCGGCCGACGATCTGGCAGCACGTGGGCCTGTACGCGTACCGCCGCGAGTTCCTGCTCGCGTTCCCGGCGCTCGAGCCGACGCCGGCCGAGCTCGCCGAGGGCCTCGAGCAGCTGCGCGTGCTCGAGCACGGCCACGCGATCCGCTGCGCGGTGATCGAGGGCTGGCGCAGCGCCGCGGTCGACGTGCCGGCCGACGTCGCCGCCGTCGAGGCGCGCCTGGCCGATGCGGGCGCGCGATGAGCGAGCCGCTCGACGCGCACACGGTGCGCGAGTGGGGCCGGCGCTACTCGAACTGGGGCCGCTGGGGCCCCGACGACGAGCTCGGCACGCTGAACTACATCACGCGCGAGCGCGTGCTCGCCGCGGCGAGCCTGCCGCGCACCGGCCGCGTGATCTCGCTCGCGCTGCCCTTCGACGCGAACGGCCCGCAGACGGGCGGCGGCGGCGGGCGCCACAACCCGATCCACTACATGATCGCCGACGGCGGCGACCCCCCGTTTGCGCCCGGCGGCTTCCACTACACCGACGACGCGGTCGTGATGCCGCTCCAGTGCGGCACGCAGTGGGACGCGCTCGCGCACGTGTCGTACGACGGCAAGCTCTACAACGACCGCGACGTCGCGCTCGTGACGAGCCGCGGCGCGCAGGTGAACGCGATCGACAAGATGCGCGACGGCGTCGTCGGGCGCGGCGTGCTGCTCGACCTGCCGCGCTTCCTGAACGTGCCGTGGCTCGAGGGCGGCACGCGCATCCAGCCGGCCGACCTCGACGCCTGCGCCGAGGCGTCGGGCGTCGCGGTCGAGAGCGGCGACGTGCTGCTCGTGCGCACGGGCCACATGAGGCGCTTCCTCGACGCGGGAAGCTGGCAGGGCTACATCGGCCCGAGCACGCCCGGCCTGTCGATGAACTGCGCGCGCTGGCTCTTCGAGCGCCAGGTTGCGGCGGTCGCGTGCGACAACTGGGGCGTCGAGGTGATGCCCTTCGAGACGAAGGACTGCGTGATGCCGCTGCACATGATCGCGATCCGCGACATGGGAATGCTGCTCGGCGAGATGTTCGACCTCGAGCGCCTCGCCGACGCGTGCGACGAGGACGGCCGCCACGCGTTCCTGTTCGCGGCGCCGCCGCTGTCGATCACCGGCGCGGTCGGCTCGCCGATCAACCCGCTCGCGGTGAAGTAGGCGCCCCGCGCGCGGCGCGCCGCGGCCGGCGGGCTACGGCTGCCCCTCGACGCAGCGCACGCCGTCGGGGAGCGACACCCACGGCTGACGGCTCGCGGTCCAGCAGTGGAGCGACGGCGCGAGCCAGCTCGTGTCGTCGAGCGTGCCGGGCTTCACGTTCAGCGTGTCCTTCAGGTAGTGGGGCACGTGGAACAGGCGCGTGCCGCAGTCGGGGCAGAACGCGCACTCGACGTCGCGGCCGCTGTCGGCCTTGCGCAGGAAGGTGCGCGGCGTGCCCTCGGTGACGCGGAAGCCGCCGCGGCGCACGAGCAGGCTCATGCCGAAGGCGCTGCCGCTCTGGCGCTGGCACTCGCGACAGTGACAGACCGCGAGCGCGACTGGCTCGCCTTCGAAGCGGTAGCGGACGCGCCCGCACTGGCAGCCGCCGTCTCGGGAAGATGTGGTCATCGGCGTCCTCCGCTCTGCGCTCGGGGCCGGCGAGCGTAGCCCGCTCGAGCGCGCAGGGCCGGCTGCCGCGGGCCGCAGCGGCGCGATACCGTCGGCGGATGGCCGACGCCCGCGACGCCGACCTCGTCGAGGCCGAGGACCGCGCCGGGATCCGCGTGCTGCGGCTGCGCCGGCCGCCGGTGAACGCGCTGAACCTCTCGCTCGCGGTCGCGCTCGGCAACGCCGCCGCGCGCGCGACCTCCGACGCGTCGTGCACCGGCGTCGTGCTGACCGGCGCCGACGGCGTCTTCTCGGCCGGCCTCGACACGCGCGAGGTGCCCGCCTACGACACCGAGCAGCGCGCCGCGATGCTGCGCGCGCTGAACCGGCTCGTGCTCGCGCTCTACGCGCTGCCGAAGCCGCTCGTCGCCGCGGTGTCGGGCCACGCGCTCGGCGGCGCGCTCGTGATCGCGCTCACCGCCGACGCCCGCGTCGCCGCGCGCGGCGCGTTCCAGATCGGGCTCACCGAGGCGCTCGCCGGCATCCCGTTCCCGGCCGGCCCGCTCGCCGTCGTGCGCGCCGAGCTCTCCCCCGACCAGCAGCGCAAACTCGCGCTCGGCTCGCAGGGCCACGCCCCGGACGCGCCCGAGCTCGCCGGTGTCTTCGACCGCGTCGTCGCGCCCGACACGCTGCTCGCCGACGCCGTCGCCGAAGCCCGCCGCCGCGCCACGCTGCCGGCCTTCGCGAGCGTCAAGCAGCAGCTGCGAGCCGACGCCGTCGAAAGGCTGACGCGAATCGTCGAGGACGACGACGAGCCGCTGCTGGAGGGGTGGATGTGAAGGCGGCGCCGGCGCCACCCTCGAGCTCGCGCGGCCCGTCCCGCCGCTCGACCCTCCCGTCCGGGCAGCAGCGAGCCAGCGGCCCCGGCCACCCGCAAGACGTGATGCAACGCGTCAGCCAAGACCGCTCGTCCAGCAACGACGTATCGCAACACGTCTCCGTTGGCCCGAACCCATCGACTTCGAAGGATTCCTTCCTTGCCCCTCCCCCGAGGTATGCGATCCTGACTCCGCGTCCCCCGGACGAGGGGAAGACGCCTACTTACTAGTTAGCCGGCAGGAAGAGGCACTTCGAGATCGCGACAGATCTTCCGCGCAAGATGCTCGTTGATCTCGCGGTGTCGCGGAACGGTCGACGCTTTGCGTGTACGTCGGTTCACGTACACCGAATGCCGCGAGCCTTCGCGCAGGAGCTCGCACCCGTTCGATTCGAGATGCCGGACCAGATCCCGCCGCTTCACCCCGCGGCGATCTTCAGGGGCTCGCGAATCACCTCGCCTTCACCGGCCTCTTCCCTTGCCAGCGCACGGTTGGCGTCCAGCACGAGCTCTGCTGCCTCTCGAAGGTTCTCGCGCGCTTCCTCAAGAGTGGCGCCCTGCGTATTGGCGCCCGCGAGCTCCTCCACGAAGGCGATGTAGCCTTCCGGC
This sequence comes from uncultured Spirochaetales bacterium, assembly GCA_964597285.1. GTDB lineage: Bacteria > Myxococcota_A > UBA9160 > UBA9160 > SMWR01 > JAHEJV01. The sequence continues at coordinate 4,295 of CAZQYK010000043.1, read as the reverse complement.
ACCTTCTTGAACACCGCAGTCAGAGCCATCTCCATCAGACCTCTCCCGCCATCGAGGCCGCGCGGCCTGCCGGCTAACAAGGCGCTGCAGCTGACGGCCAACAGCGCGCTCCAATTGTGGTTTGGTAGCCTGCTGGCGTCAACCGCTGGTGCTTGGGCGGCCTCGGAGGCGCTGTTGGCCGCAGCTGAGCGCCTGATCCGTTGGGCTGCGTGGACATGAAGCGAAAGCGATCGCGATACGCTCCGCACAAGCCACCCCAACAGCCGTGGTGGTCCAACCTTTCCGAAGGCGAGCAGATCGACGCTGTTCTCGAGCACCACCGGAAGGCGGGCGTGCAGATTCCGAGCATCAAGCTACACGCAGCTACCCATGTGATCGTCGAGAATCAGGTGCTTCTCGGAGATGAGACACCAGTAGCGAGCACCCTCGATCGACTTCTCAAAGAGGGCCTCTCTCGGCACGATGCCATACACGCAATCGGCTCTGTCCTCGCACCCCTCATGGTGGAACTCATGGAGGGCGAGATCCGGTCCGATCCCAATCTCATCTACTACTCTCAGCTCCGCGATCTCACAGCTGAGAGCTGGCTCGCCCAGAGTTCCTGAGCGCGGGCACGCAGGGCATCCCCCGGTGTAAACGATGTCCCCGGACTTCTGTAAAGGAAGAACCCGGACCGTATTCGGTGCTGCCTAACAGGCGGCTGCAGCTGACGCCCAGGGCCGCGTTCCATTCGACCGTGGTAAAGTCTGGCGGCAGGCTCGGCGACCTGGTGCTGGCGGTCAGCGCCCTGGGCGCAGCTGAGCCGCTGGTCCGTTGGGCTGCACGAGCGAATCCGAGGGTCGCGCGAGCCTCGCAGTTCGCTGTGGTATTCTTGCCGCGTGGCCGACTCTGCCAGCAAGCTAGAAGCCAAGGCGCTCAAGCTCCCGCCCGAGCAGCGCGCCCGACTAGCTGAACTACTCATCTCCAGTCTCGACCAAGCATCGGACCCTGAGTCCGAACAACTCTGGATTCAAGAGGCGGAACGGCGTCTCGAGGAACTCGAGTCTGGCCGGGTTGAGGCCGTGCCCGCGGAGCGAGTCATCGAGAACGCACGATCCTCACTTCGGTGAGCTCCGTAGCGTTCCATCCCGAGGCGGAGGAAGAGTTCATCGCGGCTGCTCGAGCAGCCAAGCGGAGAACCTCGGTCTCGACTTCATCAGCTCGATCGAGGATACGTATCGGCGGCTTCTTCGCTTCCCGGAGAGCGGTCGCCCGTTCGGGTCACGCCTTCGGCGCATTCTCGTTCCCGGGTTCCCATACGGACTCATCTACCGCCCTGAGTCCGACCGCATCCTTATTGTGGCCGTCGCTCACGTTCGTCGCCGCCCAGGCTATTGGCGCGCGAGAGTATGAGGGCGTGCAGCTCGACAAGGCGCTGCAGCTGACGTCCAACAGCGCGTTCCAATCGCGGTTGGTAGCCTTCTGGCATCAACAACTGGTGCTCGCTCGGCCTCGGAGGCGTTGTTGGCCGCAGCTGAGCGCCTGATCCGTTGGGCTGCACGGGGCCAGTACCACGGATGCTAACCTGGCGGGGCCGATTCGGAGGCCTATCGTGAAGTTCCGGGTTCTCATCGATCAAGACGAGGATGGCATCTTCGTCGCCCAGGTTCCTGCCCTTCCTGGCTGCGTTACGCAGGGGGCCAGCCGGCAAGAGGCGCTCACGAACGCCCAGGAGGCAATCGCTGCCTACCTCGAGAGTCTCAACGAGCGGGGCGAGCCCATACCCCCCGCGATCAACGAAGAGTTGGTCGACGTCGCCGTTTGAGCAAGCTGCCGAGCATCTCGGCCCGCGAGGCGATTCGGGCGTTCGAGCAGCTCGGTTACGAGCGCGACCGCCAGCGCGGCAGCCACGTGGTCCTGAGGCACCGAGATCCGCCGCACCGACGCCTTGTCGTTCCAGAGCACCGCACCCTCGCCAAAGGCACACTGCGTGCCCTTCTCCGAGAGGCCGGACTCACTGTCGATGAGTTCATCGCCTCGCTCTAGTGCGCGTGCCGCCCCGATGTCGAGGTGAAACTTCTGTGGATCGTCCATGCCGCGCTGTAGCCCGAGGCAGAGCCCGCCCTCGCCTCCGATGCGTCCACGAAGGCTCTCGTACCTCTGGCTCCTCGCGAGCCGCTCGCGTCCGAGGGCGGCGCTCCAGAACTCGGCCCCGCGCTCGAAGGAGTCCTCGGCGAAATCGATGATCACCGTCGCGACTCGGCTGCGGTGCATGCCGCGAAGCGCTCCCTCGACCAGATACAAAGGGAGCGGTGCCACATTTTTTTCGGCGCTCCCGATGACGGGATCTCGGTTCCTTTCGGAACTCGTCCTGACGCCCCAGGTCGACCGAGTCGCCTGGTTCTTGGACCCGTGGTCACCGCTCCGGCTCCAGTCTGCTCCCGCGGCGACGCCGCCGTCAACGAAGAAATTCCCCAGTGCCGTCGGGCCGTTGGGGGCGGCGCCGGGCGCCGGCCCGGGCCGCGGTCCGTTACCGTTGGGCCGATGGCGATCCCCGGACCCCGCTCGCGTGCGACCTCGACGCGCTGACGGCGGCCGAGCGCGAGCGCCGCGCGGCCCTGGCGCGCGGCCTCGTCGCGAAGGCGCGCTCCGTGCGCGAGCTGTCCGACGGCTACGCGCTGGGAGCTCGACGCGGTGGACGACCTCGCGCGCGCGGGCCTCGACTGGCTCCTGCTCGAGCGCCGCTGCTGCCGCTTCTTCCGCCTCGAGATCGCGCTCGAGGCCGACGGCGGTCCGCTGTGGGTGCGCCTCCGCGGCGGCCCGGGTGTCAAGGAGCTCCTCGCGTCGAGCGGCCTCGCGGCGGCGGCGCGCGGCGGCGCGTGAAGAGGGTGCGCACTCCACGGATCCAGTGTCGCGGATGACTCGCGCGCGATGACGGAGGGTCGGATGGGCGACGTCGGATCGACGAAGATCTTCGAGAACGACCGCATCGCGGTCTGGGACTTCGTGCTCGAGCCGGGCGAGCGGACGCCGCTGCACACGCACGAGCGCGACTACGTCTGGTACGTGATCGAGGGGTCGAGGCTCGAGACCTTCGACGCGGACGGGAAGTCGATCGGCGCGTTCGACTCGAACGCCGGCGCCTCGTTCGCGTTCGCGTGCATCGGCGACGAGCTGGTCTCGACCGACGGCAAGGGCCTGCGCGGCCCGGCGACGCACAGCGCGCGCAACGTGGGGGCGGGTCGCTACCGGGAGATCCTCGTCGAGATGAAGACCTGATCGCCGTTCCGCCGCGCCGCTCGGCGGCCGCCTAGTCGCGCTTCCGGAAGTCCGGAGGCTGCCCCGAGCAGCCCTCCAGGACACTGACTACCTCGCCGAGCGCGTCCACGACGCTCGCGCCGAGGGTTCCACTCGCGTTGCCGGCTCCGGCGAACTGCCGCTCGTTCTCCGACCGGACCCGATAGGCGCCGCCCGCCGACGCCTCGAACACGAGCGTGCAGTAGGTCCAGGCCTGGTAGCTGACGTTCATCGCCGTGCCTCCCATCGCGGCCTTGATCCAGACGCGATGCCAGCCGGGCGCGAGCAGCCACGAGGTCCCCCGCGTCCGGGCTCCGTCGATGCCGAGCACGCGCACGTGGCCCCAGTCCCCGTACTCGAGCAGCGCCACCGCCTCGCGCGGCAGCTCGGGCCCGGGGTAGAGCGCCGTCGGGCCGCCGGCGCAAGCGACGGCCGTCACGAGGAGCACGAGCGCGCGGTCCGACGCCCGGGAGCGAGGCACCGGTCCACTCTACCACGACGGCGGCTGGGCTACGGTGGGCGGGAAGCGATGTCGCTCGAGACCTGGCTCGCGTTCTGCCTGACCGAGACGGTGCTGTGCTTCACGCCGGGGCCGGCCGTGCTGCTCGTCGTGTCGACGTCGATCGGGCGCGGGCTGCGGCCGGGCCTCGGCGCGTCGCTCGGGATCCTCGCCGCGAACGCGCTCTACTTCGCGCTGTCGGCGGCCGGCGTCGCGGCGGCGCTCGCCGCGTCGCGCGAGGTCTTCCTCGCGCTCAAGTGGGTCGGTGCCGGCTATCTCGTCTGGATCGGCTTGCGGATGCTGCTCGCCCCTGCGCCCGCGGGCGGTGCACCGCAGCCCGACGTCCCCCTCGCGCGCTCGTTCGTGCGCGGCTTCGTCGTGCAGGGCGCGAACCCGAAGGCGCTGGTCTTCTTCGTCGCGCTGCTACCACAGTTCGTCGACCCGTCGGCACCGGTCGCCGGCCAGGTGCTGATCCTCGGGGCGAGCTCGGTCGCGATCGAGCTCGCCGCGCTGAGCCTCT
>CAZQYK010000042.1:0-7635 GCA_964597285.1 uncultured Spirochaetales bacterium | reverse complement strand
CGGCGCACCCTCGCGCGCGGCCTCGAGCGCGCGCACGACCTTCGGCGACGTCGTGCGCGGATCGAGTGCGAGGTCGGGCTGCGCGGCGAGCGCGCGGCGCAGGCTCGCCGTCGCCGCGTCGTTCTGGCCGAGCGCGAGCTGCGCCGTCGCCGCGAGCACCTCGGTGCGCGCGAGCAGCCCGTTGCGGGCCGCGCCGGCCGGTGCCGACGCGAGCCGTCCGCGCAGCGACGCCGAGCTCTCGAGCGCCGCGTCGAACTGCGCGCCGCGCACCTGGTCCTCGAGCTGCGCGACGGCGCCGCGCAGCGCGTCGAGCGGCGCCGCCGCCGTCGCCGACGGCCGAGGCCGCGAGACGCTGACCTCCGCGGACCGCACCTCGATCGGCGCGGCGAGCGCGCTCCACGCGTCGCCGCTCGCGCGCACCCGCGCCGGGCCGTCGAGCAGCGGCGGGCGGTGGACCGTCACCGCCTGGGTGCGCACGACCCCCGCGACGGCCTCGTCGTTGGACGGATCCATGCACAGCACGTGGCGCCAGAGCTGCTGCGCGCGCAGCGGGTCGCCGTCCTCGAAGCGGCGGGCGACGAGCGCGAGCTCTCGCACGCGCAGGTCGGCCCACTCCGAGAGCATCGGGTCCGGATCGCCGCGCGCCGGCAACGGGTCGGGCTCGCCGGGCCACGGCGCGCACGGCGCCGCAGCCGCGGGCGCGGCGCCGAGCGCCGCCGCCGCGAGCGCCGCCGGCAGAAGGCCGCCCGCTGCCGCGATCGTCCGCCGTCGCATCCCCGCGAGCCTACCGCCCGGCCGCGCGCCGTCACCCGAGGTCCGCACCGCGGCCCCGCTACAGCTGCGCGCGGATCTGGGCCAGCTCCTCGCGGATCTTCCGGTAGCGCGCGCGGTGGTCGGTCTCGAACGACAGACCGCCGGTCTCGAGCGCGCGGCCCACGCCCATCTCGCGCAGCTTCTTGCGCGCGCCGGCGATCGTGAAGCGCTGGCCGTAGAGCAGCTTCTTGATCAGCAGGATCATCTCGATGTCGCGCCGGCGGTACAGGCGCTGCTTCGAGCGCGACTTCTGCGGCGCCATCCAGCGGAACTCGGACTCCCAGTAGCGCAGCACGTACGGCTTCACGCCGGTGATGCGGCTCACTTCGCCGATGCGGTAGTAGCGCTTGTCCGGGATCTCGGGCTCGGCGTCGCTCAGCTCTTGGGTCGTCTCGTCGCTCTGCATCGCAGCTCCTCTGGCGCCCGGCGGTCACAGACCGCGGCGGGCCGCGCCGATCTCGCGCTCGTCTTCTTCGTCGTCGTCGTGGCCCGCGACTGGCGGCGGCAGCTCGTTCAGGATGTTCTTCAGCACGAGGCTCGGCTTGAAGGTCAGCACCTTGCGCGCCTCGAGCAGGATCTCCTGCCCGGTCTGGGGATTGCGGCCCTTGCGCGAGTTCTTGTCGCGCACGACGAAGTTGCCGAAGCCCGAGATCTTGACCTTCTCGCCGCTGGCGAGCGTCTCCTTGATCGCCTCGAAGACCTTCTCCACCAGCTCGGCGGATTCCTTCTTCGAGAAGCCCACCTGCTCGTAGATCTGCTCGACGATGTCGGCCTTCGTCATGGCCCCTTCCCTCCTGGATCCGCGCCCGGGCTACCGGAGCTCCGCCCCGAAGCGCTCGCCCAGCATCGCGACGACCCGATCGGTGACGCGCTGGACCTCGGCATCGGTCAGCGTCCGGTCGGCCCGCTGAAACACCAAGCGAAACGCCAGACTTACGCGCCCCTTCGGCACGCCCTGACCCTCGTAGCGGTCGAAGATCGCCACCGACACGAGATCGGAGCCCGCAACCTTGCGGATCTCCTCCTGCAGCGCTCCGGCCGACTGCGTCCGATCGACGAGCACGGCCAGGTCGCGGCGCACCGACGGCTCCCTCGAAACCTCCCGGAACTGGAATTCACGTTTCTTTTCGGCAAGTAGCGCGCTGAGATTCAGCTCGAACATCGCGCACGGCACATCGATCTCGAACGCCGCCGCCACTGCCGGATGAAGCTCACCCACATTGCCCACGCTGCTGGATCCGATGCACAGCTCGGCGGAGGCCCCCGGGTGCAGGTACGGCGAGCTTCCACCCCGTCGCAACGATGCCATATAACCCAGCCCGGACAAAGCCTTTTCGGCGACGCCCTTCGCGTCGTAGAAGACCGGGGCGCCGGAGCTGCCGCTCCAGAGGTCCGCGCGCGCCCCCTGGCTCACGACGCCGGCCGCGAACAGCGGCTCGCGCGGCAGCGACTCCTCGCCGCCGGCCAGCCCCGCGGGGGCCCGGGACGCCGGCCAGAACACCCGCGCGACCTCGAAGAGCGCGACCGCGTCGACCTGGCGGCTCAGGTTCTGCCGCACCAGGCGCAAGAGCGACGGCGCGAGGGTCGTTCGCAGCCGGTCGTCGCGCTCTTGGATAGGGTTGCGCAGCCGCAGCGCGCGCAGCCGCGGGTCGTCGGCGGCGAGCCCGAGCGCCGCGAGCTCGTCCTCGGCGACGAAGGGGAAGCAGGTGACCTCGACGAGGCCGGCGCCGGCGAGCAGGTCGCGCGCGCGCTCGGCGATGCGGTGGCTCTCGGGGATCCGCGCCGGCGCGAGCTCGGCGAGCGGCAGCGTGGTCGGGATCCGCGCATAGCCGTGGATCCGCGCGACCTCCTCGGAGAGGTCCTGGTGCACGTGGAGGTCGTTGCGGTGGCTCGGGATCGCGCATTCGAGCACGCCCGGCTCGCGCTCGCGCGCGGCGACGCCGACGCGCGCGAGGAGGTCCGCCACCTCGCCCGCGCCGAGCTCGAGGCCGAGCAGGCGGTTGGTGCGCGCCACGCGCAGCGCGATGCGCTCGGTCGCCGGCGGCGCGTCGCCGCGCACCTCGACGCAGCCGGGTGCGACGGCCCCGCCGGCGAGCTCGGCGAGCAGCCGGGCCGCGCGGTCGGCCGCGCGGCGCACGCCGTCGCGGTCGACGCCGCGCTCGAAGCGGTACGACGCCTCGCTGTGCAGGCCGTGGCGGCGCGCCGCGAGGCGCACGTCGACCGGCCGGAAGTTCGCGCTCTCGATCAGCACGTCGCTCGTCGCGGCCGTCACCTCGCTGTCGGCGCCGCCCATCACGCCGGCGATCGCGACCGCGCGCGACGCGTCGGCGATCACGAGGTCGCGGGCGTCGAGCGCGCGCGTCTGGCCGTCGAGCGTCGCGAGCGTCTCGCCGGGGTGGGCGCGGCGCACGCGCACCTCGCCGCCGCCGAGCATCGCGAGGTCGAAGGCGTGCAGCGGATGGCCGAGCTCGAGGAGCACCGCGTTCGTGACGTCGACGACGTTTTTGATCGCGCGGTGGCCCGAGGCCTCGAGCGGGGCCGCGAGCCACTCGGGCGACGGCGCGACGCGCACGCCGCGCACGACGCGGCCCACGTAGTGGAAGCAGCCGTCGGGCGCGTCGATCTCGATGCGGATCGCGTCGGCCGCCGGCGCGCCCGACTCGGGCGGGTCGCAGGGCGGCAGCCGCAGCGCCGAGCCGAAGAGCGCGCGCACCTCGCGCGCGAGGCCGAGCAGCGACGCCGCGTCGCCGCGGTTCGGCGTCAGCGTCAGCTCGAGCGTGCGGTCGCCGAGCGCCACCGCGTCGGGCAGCGGCGTGCCGGGCGCCGCGTCTCCGCCCAGCACCCAGATGCCCTCGTGCTCGTCGCCGAGCGCGAGCTCGCGGCGCGAGCAGATCATCCCCTCCGAGACCTCGCCGCGCAGCTTCGACTTCTTGATCTTCGTGCCGTCGGGAAGTCGCGCTCCCGGCAGTGCCACCGCGACGCGCTGGCCGGCGGCGACGTTCGGGGCGCCGCAGACGATGCGCCGCGGCGCGCCGTCGCCGACGTCGACGCGGCACAGCGAGAGCCGCTCGGCGTTCGGGTGCGGCTCGCGCACCTCGACGCGCCCGACGACGATCGCCGACAGGTCCGGCCCGCCGCGCTCGACCCCGACGTCCTCGAAGCCGCCGAGCTCGAGGCGCCCCGCGAGCTCGGCGTCGTCGGGCAGGTCGACGAACTCGGCCAGCCAGCCGAGCGAGAGGCGCATCAGACCTGCTCCAGCACGCGCAGGTCGCCCTCGAAGAGGTGGCGCAGGTGCGGGACGCCGAAGCGGCGCATCGCGGTGCGGTCGATGCCCATGCCGAACGCGAATCCCTGCCACGCCTCGGAGTCGATGCCGCAGACCTCGAGCACGCGCGGGTGGATCATCCCGCAGCCGCCCCACTCGACCCATCCGCTGTCCGAGCACACGCGGCAGCCCTCGCCGCCGCACAGCGTGCACGAGTAGTCGAGCTCGGCCGACGGCTCGGTGAAGGGGAAGTGGTTCGCGCGGAAGCGCAGGGCGACGCCGTCGCCGAAGAGATGCCGCCCGAAGGCGTGCAGCACGCCCTTCAGGTCGCCGAAGGTGACGCGGTCGTCGACGAGGAAGCCCTCGATCTGGTGGAACATCGGGCTGTGGCGCGCCGAGAAGTCGTGGCGGTAGACGCGGCCGGTGGCGATGAAGCGGAAGGGCGGCGTGCGGCCGGTCATCGCGCGGATCTGCACGTTGCTCGTGTGGGTGCGCAGCACGTGGCCGCTCTCGAGGTAGAAGGTGTCCTGGCTGTCGCGCGCCGGGTGGTCGGGCGGGATGTTCAGCGCCTCGAAGTTGTTCCAGTCGGTCTCGACCTCGGGGCCCTCTTCGAGCGAGAAGCCGAGCGACGCGAAGAACTCGACCATCTCGCGCGTCAGGCGCGTGATCGGGTGCAGGTGGCCGGCCGGCGGTCCGGCGCCGGGCAGCGTGACGTCGAGGTGGTGCTCGGCGAGCGCGCGCTCGGTGGCGCCGCGCACGAGCGCCTCGCGGCGCTCGGCGACCCAGCCCTCGATCGCGCGCTTCGCGTCGTTGACGCGCTGGCCGACGCGCGCGCGCTCGTCGGGCGCGAGCCTGCCGACCTGGCGCAGCAGGCCCGAGACCGAGCCCTTGCGGCCGAGGAAGCGCGCGCGCACCTCGGTCAGCGCCTGCGGAGAGCCCGCGGCCGCGACGGCGTCGCGCGCCTCCGCGAGCAGCGCGTCGAGGTCGGCGCTCCCCGACATCGCCCGGCGCTACGCCGCCGGCGACTTCGCCAGTGCCGCCAGCTCGCCGAAGGCCTTCGGATCCGAGACCGCGAGCTCGGCGAGGATCTTGCGATCGACCTCGACGCCCGCCTGCTTCAGTCCGTGGATCAGCCGGCTGTACGACAGGTCGTGCTCGCGGGCCGCCGCGTTGATGCGGGCGATCCACAGCCCGCGGAACTCGCGCTTGCGCTGCCGGCGGTCGCGGTAGGCGTACTTCCAGCCCTTCTGCACCGCCTCGCGGGCGGTCTTCAGCAGCGTGCTGCGCGAGGCGGAGTAGCCCTTCGCGTCCTTGAAGATCCGGTTGCGGCGCTTGCGCGCCGCGACCCCGCGCTTGACTCGCGGCATCGGTCTGGCTCCTTCGTGGGTCCCGTCGGGTGCGGGCTAGAGGCTCGGCAGCATCTGCTTGAGGCGCTTCTCGTCGACCGACGCGACCAGCGCCGGCTTGCGCAGCTTGCGCTTCCGCTTCGAAGACTTCTTCGTGAGGATGTGCTGCTTGTTGCTGCGCGATCGCGCGATCTTCCCGGTGCCGGTGCGCTTGAAGCGCTTCGCGGCCCCGCGGTGGCTCTTCATCTTCGGCATCTCAGCTTCCCTGCGGCTCGGCCGCCTCGGCGGCCGCGCCCGTTTCGTCGGCCGTGGCCTGCTCGGCCTGCCGCTCCAGCTTGCGCTCCTGCTCGATCACCTCGCGGTTGGGCACCAGGATCATCGACAGGAAGCGCCCTTCCATGCGCGGCGGATTCTCGACCGCGGCGATCGGCCCGAGCAGCTCCACGACGCGGTCGAGCTGCCTGCGCCCGAGCTCGCGGTGGACCATCTCGCGTCCGCGGTACATCACCGTCACCTTCACCTTGTCGCCGTCCATCAGGAAGCGGCGCGCGTTCTTGAGCTTGAAGTCGAGGTCGTGCTGGTCGGTGCGGGGCCGCAGCTTCACCTCCTTGAGGCTCGCCGCGTGTCCCTTGCTCTTGTTCGCCTTCTTCTTCTGCTCGTACTTGTAGCGCCCGTAGTCCATGATCCGGCAGACCGGCGGTCGCGCCGCCGGCGCCACCTCGACGAGGTCGAGTCCGACCTCCTCGGCCTTCGAGATGGCGTCCTCGGGCGTCATCACGCCGAGCTGGGCGCCGTCGTCACCGATCACCCGGATCTCCGGCGCCCGGATCATCTGGTTGATCCGCGGGCCGTCCGACTTCGAACTCCTCTTGAACTCCGCGATACTTGGGTCCTCCGGGATGGCGCGCTCGGCGCCGTCCTCAAACGGCGCCGCGCCGCCCGCGCCCGCCGAACGTGCGCACGAATGAGCACCACCAACGCGCCTCGCAGCCGAGGCCGACGCAGCTCATGAATGCGGGTGGTGCATGTGGATGGAATGTTCCGGGTGTCTCGTGCGCGCTCTCGCGGCTCCCTTGGTAGGCACGGGCGGGATTGAACCGCCGACCCCCACCGTGTCAAGGTGGTGCTCTAGCCACTGAGCTACGTGCCTTCGGGAGCTAAGAACGCGAAATCCATACCGATATGGGCGCGCCGTGTCAATCTCGGGGCGCCTCGGGTGGGGTCGCGTCGGTTTCGGCGGGGGGCGCGGGCGGCTCCCACTCGACGCGCAGCGTGGCCTCGGTGGCCGATTGCTGGACCGCGACGACCCGCAGACCCTCCGGGGCGCTGCGCTGGAGGTCGGCGACGAGGCGCGTCGCGTCGCGGTCGGTGTCGACCGCGAGCACGGCCCGGCCGCGCTGGAACTCGACCGGGAGCGCCGAGCGCACGCCGTGGTCGTCGAGCAGCGTTTGGCGCACGACCTCGAGCGGCCGGTAGTCGCGCAGGCCTTCGAGCACGAGCGTCACGCGCCGCGCGGCGCCGCCGCCGCGCGCGGCGAGCAGCCCGAGCGTCTCGAGCCGCTCGCGGACCGCACCGGCGTCGACGGTGACCTCGGCGACGACGACGTACTCGCTCTCGACGCCCGCCTCGTTCGCGAACAGCGCCGGCCGCTGCCCGCGGTCCTCGAGGATCCGGAAGCGCGTCGCATAGGCGAAGGGGTCGTCGCCGAGACGCCCGGCGAGCCACTCGTCGGGCGACGGCTCGTCGCCGGCGCCGGGCCGGCCGGCGCCGGGCGGGACGAAGTCGTCGGGCAGCTGGCGCCGCGCCGCGCGGACCACCGCGTCGCGCACCGCGGCGCGCAGCGCCGCGTCGCGCGGGACCCCGGTGTCGGCCGTGATCGGCGCGACCCCGACCGACTCCTCGCGCACCTCCTGCGCCGTCGCTCCGCCGGCCGCCGCGAGCGCCAGCCCGGCGAGCGCCGCGAGCCCGAGACCGGCCGCCACCGAACGCGCGCCCCCCCGCCTCATACCCGCACCTCCGTCACCGCGCGTCCGAAGAGCGCATCCACGTCGCGCAAGAGCCCTGCGTCGGGGCACACGCCGCGCAGCGACGACACCGCGAGCACCGTCTCGCTGCGATCCGGGATCACGAGGTGCACGCGCTCCGCGCACTCGCCCGGGCTCCGCTCGAGCCGCTCGCGCAGCGCCGAGAGCCGGTCGGGCGTGGCCTCGT
>CAZQYK010000041.1:0-3484 GCA_964597285.1 uncultured Spirochaetales bacterium | reverse complement strand
GCAGCAGCTGCAGAGCCGTCTCCAGCAGCTCCAGCGCGAGCTGGCCCAGCGCACCGTCGAGGGCGCCGCGGGCGCCGGCATGGTGCGCGTCGTGGTGGGCGGCGACCTGCGCGTGCGCAGCGTGAACGTCGAGCCCGAGCTGTTGGCCTCCGGCGACCGCGAGATGCTCCAGGACCTGACCGCCGCCGCCGTCAACGCGGCCCTCGCGAACGCGCAGCGACTCGTGCAGGAGGAGATGCAGAAGGCGTCGAGCGCGCTCGGGCTGCCGTCGCTCGTCGGCGGCGGCCCGGACTGAGCCCCGCCCGATGCGCAGCGCGCCCCCGATCGACCGGCTCGTCGCGAGCCTGAAGCGCCTGCCCGGCATCGGCGAGAAGTCGGCGATGCGCCTCGCCTTCCATCTGCTCGGCGCTTCCGAGCCGAGCGTCCGCGAGCTGGCCGAGGCGATCGCGCGGCTGCAGCAGGACATCGTGCTCTGCGAGCGCTGCTTCGACCTCACCGACCACTCGCCGTGCGAGATCTGCCGCGACGAGCGGCGCGACGCGGCGCTGCTGTGCGTCGTCGAGGAGCCCGCCGACCTCGCGGCGATCGAGCGCAGCGGGCGCTATCGCGGCCGCTACCACGTGCTCGGCGGCGCGTTCGCGCCGATCGACGGCGTCGGGCCCGACGAGCTGCGCATCGGCGAGCTGATCGATCGCGTGAAGGCCGGCGGCGTCGCCGAGGTCCTGCTCGCGACGAACCCGAACGCCGAGGGCGACGCCACCGCGCACTACCTGATCGAGGCGCTGCGGCCCACCGGCGTCCGGCTCTCGCGGATCGCGTTCGGGATGCCGCTCGGCGGCGACCTCGAGTACGCCGACCACGTGACCGTAGGCCTGTCCGTCGAGAACCGGAGGATCCTCTAGAGTCGGACCGAGCGGTGCGGCGTTGGGCCGCGCGGCTCAAGATCGCGCGTCGGCGCGCCGAGACGGCCGGGACGCGGCGAGTTGCCACAGGGCCGGCCCGGGCGTACCCTTCGGGTGATAAAAACATCAGGGTTTTCGAGCGGTTATCGAGGCATTTGCGGATGCGCGACACACAGCTCGTGATGTACGACGAGGACTACCGCCGGATCCTCGGGGTGATGCAGCGCCTCGTGCGCGACGCCAACGCGAAGGGCGTGTTCGTCGTCGACCGCAACGGCCAGCTGATCGGCGAGGCCGGCGAGATGCGCGGCATCGACACGACGAGCCTCGCGTCGCTGACCGCGGGCTGCGTGGCCGCCACCGGCGGCCTGGCCCGGCTCGTCGGCGAGGACGACTTCCCGGTGCACTTCCACCAGGGGCAGCGCGACAACCTCCACATCACGCTCGTCTCGCAGCGCATCATCCTCGTCGTCGTCTTCGACGACCGCAGCTCGCTCGGCCTCGTGCGCCTGCGCGTCAAGAAGGCCGGCGCCGAGCTGGCGAAGGTCTTCGAGGACATCCAGAAGAAGACGGAGGCGGCGGGCGCCTCGGGGGGCACGCCCTTCGCCGAGATCACCGACGACGACATCGACAATCTCTTCTCGGTCTGACACGCTGGTCGGAAGCTGAACATCCCAAATGTCCTTCATCAACTACTCGTCGCGCGAGATCAACTGCAAGATCGTCTACTACGGGCCCGGCCTGTGCGGGAAGACGACCAACCTGCAGTGGATCTACAGCAAGACCAACCCCGAGCTGAAGGGGAAGATGATCTCGCTCGCGACCGAGACCGAGCGCACGCTCTTCTTCGACTTCCTTCCGCTCGCGCTCGGCGAGATCCGCGGCTTCAAGACCCGCTTCCACCTCTACACGGTGCCCGGGCAGGTCTTCTACGACGCGAGCCGCAAGCTGATCCTGAAGGGGGTCGACGGCGTCGTGTTCGTCGCCGACAGCCAGATCGAGCGCATGGAGGCCAACGTCGAGAGCCTCGAGAACCTGCGGCTGAACCTCGCCGAGCAGGGCGCGACGCTCGAGGACACGCCCTTCGTGATCCAGTACAACAAGCGCGACCTGCCCAACGCCGCGCCGCTCGACGAGATGCGCAGCCTGCTGAACCCGAACGGCAGCCCCGACTTCGAGGCCTGCGCGACCGACGGCAAGGGCGTGTTCGAGACGCTGAAGGCTGTCGCGCGTTCGGTGCTGCGCGACCTGAAGCAGATGAGCGGATGAGCGAGTAGACTTCGAGCCGTGCCGCACGCGACGCTGCACGGCAAGAAGCTCTACTACGAGCTGCACGGCGAGCACCCCGGCGACCCGCTCGTGCTCGCGATGGGCATCGGCGGCTCGTGCCGCGGCTGGCTGCCGCTCCAGGTGCCCGAGCTCTCGCAGCAACGGCGCGTGCTGATCTTCGACTACCCGGGCGTCGGCAACAGCGAGGGCGACGACGCGCCGTTCACGACGCGCGGGCTCGCCGACACCCTCGCTGCGCTGCTCGACGCGCTCGAGATCGGGCGCGCCGACGTGCTCGGCGCGTTCATGGGCGGGATGGTCGCGCAGGAGCTCGCGCTCGGGCACGCCGAACGCGTCGGCCGCCTCGTGCTCGTGGGCACCTACGCGCGCCCCGACGCGAAGCGGCGCATGCTGCTCGCGCAGTGGCGCGAGCTCGCACGCATCGGCGCGCCGCTCGAGGTGCTGGTGCGCGACCGCCTGCTGTGGACCGCGCAGGACGCGACGATCGAGCAGACCGACCTGATCGAGCAGATGATCGCGTTCTTCACGCGCGACGGCGCGCCGATGAGCGCCGACCTGTTCGCCCGGCAGTGCGACGCCTGCCTCGGCCACGACACGCTCGACCGGCTGCACGACCTCCGCCAGCCGACGCTCGTGCTCTGCGGCCGGCACGACGCGCTGACGCCGCCGCACTTCCACCGCCAGCTCGCCGACGAGATCCCGGACTCGCGCCTGGTGACCTTCGCGTACGGCGCGCACCTCGTGATGGTCGAGTCGGCCGAGGCCTTCAACCGCGCGGTGCTCGACTTCGTCTCGGACGACTAGCGCGAACCGATCGAGACGCTGCGAACGCGGACGCCACTGTTCGACTCCGCTTCGGCTTCGCCTCGCTCCGCGCGCGGCTCCGCCGCGCTTGACCTAGAAGCGCACCTCGACGCCGACGCGCGGGGTCGAGCGGCGCTCGCGCTCGCGGTCGGGCTCTTCGCGCGTGTCGACGCGCACGCCGCCCTCGAGGCTGACGCCTTCGTCGAGCGGGACGCGGAGCACGGCGTCGGTCTCCGAGTGCGTGCCCTGTCGGGGCCCCTTGACGCCGATCGTCTCGGAGCGCCGCTCGAGGTGCAGGCGCCGGCGCCGGCCCTCGAGCGCGCCGCGCCCGGCGGCGTCGGGCGGCGCCGGCTCGCCGGCGAGCGGCGCGTCGGGTCCCCCGAGCTGGCCGGGGGCGCGCGGCGCCGGCTCGCTGGTCTGCGGCGCGCGCAGCAGCAGGTCGAGCGGGGGGTGCGACGCGTCGAGCGGCGCGTCGTCGGCGGGCGCTT
>CAZQYK010000040.1:0-6050 GCA_964597285.1 uncultured Spirochaetales bacterium | reverse complement strand
CTCGCACGCGAACCAGCGCCCGGTGCGACCGAATCCGGTGTAGACCTCGTCGGCGACGAGCAGCCAGCCCTCGACGTCGCACAGCGCGCGCAGCTCGCGCAGGAAGCCGTCGGGCGGCACGCGCTCGCCGCCGCGCCCCTGGATCGGCTCGACGATCACCGCGCCGACCGGCTGCGCGCAGGCCGCCGCGGCGCGGCGCGCGTCGGCGGCGTTGCCGTAGCGCGCGAACGCGGTCGCGCCGGGCAGCCGCGCGGCGAATGGCTCGCGGAAGTCGGCACGCGCGGTCGCGTCGAGCGCGCCGAGCGAGAGCCCGTGATAGGCGCCGTCGAACGCGACGACGCCCGGGCTGCCGGTCGCGAGCAGCGCGGTGCGCAGCGCCGCCTCGACCGAGTCGCTGCCCGACGATCCGAGCACTGCGCGCGCCGGCCCGCCGCCGGGGAAGCGCCGCGCGAGCGCCTCGAGCAGCTCGACCTTCACCGCGGCCGGCTGCACGTCGCCCATCCCGTGCAGCAGCGTGCCGGCCTGTTCGGCGACCGCGCGCACGACGCGCGGGTGTGCGTGCCCGGCGTTCGCGACGCCGAAGGCGCCGCCGAGGTCGACGAAGCGGTTGCCGTCGACGTCCCAGACGTTCGCGCCGCGCGCGCGCTCCCAGAAGATCGGCGGCACCGGCTCGAGACAGGTGACGTTGCGCGACTCGACGCGCGCCAGGCGCCGGGCCAGCTCGCGCGAGCGCGGTCCCGGGACCTCGCCGACGAGCGCCGGGGGCCGATCCGTGGGGGGGGGCGCCACGCCGGCGCAGTGTAGCTGTAAGATCGACCCGTGACGGAGACCGCCGCGCTCGACCCCGACCGCTACGCGCGCCACTGGGTCGAGCCGCGCGGCTTCCTCCAGTTCTACGTGCGCGAAGGCGAGGGCGGACAGCCGCTGGTGCTGCTGCACGGCTGGCCCGAGACCTCGCGCATCTGGTGGCGCAACGTCGGCGAGCTCGCGCGCCGCGGCTTCGACGTCGTCGCGCCGGACCTGCGCGGCTTCGGCGAGAGCGAGATGCCGGCCGACGGCCTCGGCGACCCGGCTGCGCACAGCGCCGACCTGTACGCGCTGCTCCGCGGCGAGCTCGGCTTCGAGCGCGTGACGCTGGTCGGCGGCGACTTCGGCGGCGTCGTCGCGCAGGATCTCGCGCTGCGCTTCCCGGGCTTCGTCGAGCGGCTCGTGCTCTTCAACACGATCGTGCCGTACCTGCGCGACGCGATGGCGGGCCTGCGCACGCGCGGGCCACTGCTCGCGGCGGACTTCTTCGCGCGGCAGGGCAACGACGGCGACGCGCTCGCGGCCGAGCTCCCGGAGCCGCTCCAGCGCCGGCGCTACGTCGCGAGCTTCTACGGGTGGCGCTTCTGGGCGCACCCCGGCGCGTTCGGCCCGGCCGAGCTCGAGTTCCACACGCAGCCCTTCGCAGACGGCGACCGGCTGCGCACGAGCTTCAGCGTGCAGGAGGCGGCGCTCCACCCGAGGCGCCGCAGCGCACCGCCGCTCTTCGGCCCGAACCCGACCGAGACGCTCGTGCTCCACGGGCCGTCGGACCGCGTGATCGCGCCCGACTTCGCGGCGATGGCGGAGCGCGTGTTCCCGAACCGGATCGGCCCGTTCGTCGTCGACGGCGCCGGGCACTTCCTGCAGTGGGAGGCGGCGCCGGTGCTGAACGGGGCGATCGCGCACCTGTGTCGCTCGGCCGGGCCGCGGCCCGGCGACACGGTCGCCTACGTCGGCCTCGGCTCGAACCTCGGCGAGCGGGAGCGCCACCTGTGCGCCGGCTTCGCGGCGCTGCGCGCGCACCCCGCCGTGCGCGGCGTCGTCGCGTCGCGCGTCTACGAGACGGCGCCGATCGGGCCGGGCGAGCAGGGCCCGTACCTGAACGCCGCCGCGCGGCTGCACACGAGCCTCGCGCCGCGCGCGCTGCTCGAGCTGCTGCTCGAGATCGAGCGTTCCGAGGGGCGCGAGCGCAGCGGCGTGCGCGACGAGCCGCGCACGCTCGACCTCGACCTGCTGCTCTACGCCGACCGGCGCATCGACCAGCCCGGCCACGTCGTGCCGCACCCGCGCCTGGCCGAGCGCCCGTTCGCGCTCGAGCCGCTGCGCGACCTCGCGCCCGACCTCGTCTGGCCCGGCGCCGCCGCGAGCGTCGCCGCGCTCGCCGACGCGGTGCGCGACCCGGCGGCGGTGCGCGTGCGGGAGAACTGATCGGGGAGGGAGGAAGCATGGCGATCGCTGCGGTCAGCATCTCGCCGGTCGGCGTCGGCACGAGCGTGTCGCGCTACGTCGCCGCGGCGCTCGCGGTCGTCCGCGCGCAGCGGCGCGTGCGCTACCGGCTCGACCCGATGTTCACGACGCTCGAGGGCGACCTCGCCGAGATCTACGCGCTCGTCGCGCGGATGCAGGAGGCCGTGTTCCGCGCCGGCGCCGAGCGCGTCGGCACGGTGATCAAGATCGACGACCGCCGCGACCGCGCCGCGCGGATGGAGGACAAGGTCGCCGCGGTCGAGGCGCTGCTCGACGCGCCCGAAGATCCCTAGCTTTCAACTGTGGAATATTTGCAGAAAGCCCTCGAGGTCGGTTAGGTTGTCTCCGATACTGGCCCGAGCGCGCCCGCGCGCCCAGGAGTGCTCCCGGCCCATGCAGCCCTCAGAGCCCAGAAAGCCCCTTCCCGAGCCGATCCAACGGCTGATCCGCGACGGCGCGGCGGAGTCGTGGAGCCCGCAGGAGATTCTTACCTGGGCGCTCAAGAATTTCCACCCGCGGATCGCGCTGTCGTGCTCGTTCGGCGCGCCCGAGGGCCTGGTGCTGCTCGACATGATGCACCGCATCGACCCGAGCTCGCGCGTGTTCGTGCTCGACACCGGGCGGCTGCCGCAGGCGACCCACGACCTGATCGACCGGGTCCGCGAGCGCTACGACAAGCCGATCGAGGTGCTCTTCCCCGACGCCGCCGCGGTGAGCGCGATGGTGCGGCGCGACGGGCCGAACCTCTTCTACGAGTCGGTCGAGAAGCGCCAGCTCTGCTGCCGCGTGCGCAAGGTCGAGCCGTTGAACGAGTATCTCTCCGGGCTCGACGCGTGGGTCAGCGGGCTGCGCCGCGACCAGACGCTCGCGCGCGCCGACGCCCCGAAGCTCCAGCTCGACCACACCCACGGCGGCATCGTCAAGCTGAACCCGATCGCCGACTGGACGCGCGAGCGCGTGATGGACTACGTGAACGCGCACAACGTGCCGACGAACCGGCTGCACGCGAAGGGCTACCCGTCGGTCGGCTGCGATCCCTGCTCGCGCGCAGTGCGGCCCGACGAGGACGAGCGCGCCGGGCGCTGGTGGTGGGAGCAGTCGTCGAACCGCGAGTGCGGCATCCACTTCGGCGAAGAAGATCAGGGGTCGGGCATCTGATGCGCCGCCGCGACTTCCTCACCGCCGCCGCCGGGCTCGCGCTGTGGCCGCTCGTCGCGCCGGCGCGGCGCGCCGCCGCCGCCGACGCCGAGCTGCCGACCGCGCTGCTCGAGAAGAGCCGGTTCGTCTACATCTCGCCGCTGCGCGCCGACGGCAGCGAGAGCACCTGTCACGGCGAGGTCTGGTACGGCTGGATCGACGGCGCGGTCGTGATCAACACCGCGCCGAGCACGTGGAAGAGCCGCGCGCTCGCGGCCGGCCTCGACCGCGCGCGCGTCTGGGTCGGCGACCACGGGCGCTGGAAGCAGATGCTCGGCCGCAACGAGGACTTCCGGAAGGCGCCGCACTTCGACGCGCGCGCCGAGAGCGTCGTCGGCGACGGCGCGCTGCTCGACCGCCTGCTCGCGCTCTACGAGAAGAAGTACCCGAAGGAGATCGCGAGCTGGCGCGACGAGATGCGCGCCGGCTACCACAGCGGCGAACGCCTGCTGCTGCGCTACGCGCCGTTGTAGCCTCGGACTCGAGCTCTCCGACTTCGCGGCGGACTTCGGTGGAGAGATCCACGGCCCGAAAGAGATCTCGCCGGCGCAGGCGTCGATCATCTACAAGCTGATCGCGCGCAGGCCGAAGGATCTCGACGACGTCGAGGGGATCTTCGAGGCGCGCCGCGCCGCGCGCGACGAGCTGGACTGGCCCGTCGGAACCCGGTCTATCCCCCCTCTGCCCGCTCCCGCCGCACGTAGCTGACCAGCCTTCCGACGCGCTCGATCTCGACCTCGACGACGTCGCCGTCGCGCAGCCAGCGCGCCGGATTGCGCGCGGCGCCGACCCCGCCCGGCGTGCCGGTCAGGATCACGTCGCCGGGCTCGAGCGTCATCAGCTGCGACGCGAACGCGACGATCTCGGCGACCGGGAAGCGCATGTCCTTCGTGCGCGCCGACTGCACGACCTCGCCCGACAGGCGCGTCACGATGCCGAGGTCCTGCGGGTCGGGCACCTCGTCGGCCGACACGAGCGCCGGGCCGAGCGGGGCGAAGGTGTCGCAGGATTTGCCGAGGAAGCGCTGGCCGCGCACGCCCTGGTAGTCGCGCGCGGTGACGTCGTTCGCGACGCAGTAGCCGCCGACGTGGTCGAGCGCCGCGTCGGCGGAGACGCGCGCCGCGCGCCGGCCGATCACGACCGCGAGCTCGCCCTCGTAGTCGGGCTCGCGCACCGCGGCGGGCACGACGATCTCGTCCTCGGGTCCGATCACCGCCGACGGCGCCTTGAGGAAGAGCACCGGCTCGGGCGGTGCCTCGTCGTCGCCGCGCTCGAGGAGGTGGTCGTCGTAGTTGCGCGTGACCCCGACGATCTTGCCCGGCCGCGCGATCGGCGCGTGCAGACGCACCGCGTGGCGCGACAGCACGATGCCGGCCGCGCGCAGATCGGGTGCGTCGTAGCGCTCGAGCGACTCGTCGACGAAACGGAGCGCGCTGCGCGCCGCGGCCCACGAGCTCGCGCCGCGCGCGAGGAACAGGCGCGTGTCGGCCGGGAGCAGCGACTCCGCCTCGGCCTCCGGCGCGCCGGCGTCCTCGAGCGCGAGCTTGACCGCGAGCGCGCGCGCGAGGTCGACGACCGCGCCGGCCTCCGCGCCGCTCGGCAGCAGCGCGCCGATGCGGCACGCGCCGCGCGGCAGCGCGTCGAAGCCCTCGAGCCCGCCGGCGAGCGCGGCGAGCGCGTGCGGACCGGGCGGGGGGTCGCGTCGGACCTCCCGGCGCCGCAGCGTCTCGAAGCTGACGATGCGCATCGGCGCCCCCGCGGAAGAAGTCGCAGCCCGCCGGCACTCCGTCGGCAGGCCTCGCGCAACGCGGCACCTTGGCCCCTCAAGTCCGCGCACGGCCGCGCCGAAGAGCGCTGGAGAACCCGCACAGCTTATCACCGGGAGGTCGCGATGACTCGGTCGGACGCTCCGGAGCGGCTCGGGCCGCTCGACTGGACGATCCAGATCCTCGGCTGGCTGGCGCTGCTCGCGTCGGTCGCGCTGCTGTCGCCGGGCGTCGTCGCGACGGCGAACGCCGAGCCGCTCGCGGCCGGGATCGAGGCCGGCCCGTCCTGTCCGGCGGGCGCTTCGCCCGACCAGGTCGCCGCGCAGCTCGAGCAGGTCGTGCAGCGGCTGCGCCGCGAGGCCGAGAGCGCCGCCGCGGTGGCCGGCGAGCCCGGCGACGACGCCGTGATCGTGCTGAACAGCCGCGGCTACAACTACCCGAGCGGCCTGAGCCCGACGGACCCCGCCGCGCCCCGCCGCTAGCCCGGCAAGGGCCCGACTTCGCTCGCCTGCGGCTCGCTGCGCGTCGGCCGACTCTCGAGTCGGCCTCCTCGCCGCCCCGACCGCTCGCCGGCCCAACCTGGGGTAGCTTCCTCGACGTCGCCCGGGGAGCCCCATGAACCCGTTCTCCACGCTGGCGGTGCGCCGCGCCGTGGCCGCGCTCTTCCTGGGCTGGGCGATCCTCGCGATCGTGCTGTCGCTCGGCGCGCTGCGCGCCCCGGGCGACCGGATCTACCACCCGTTCACCCACTCGCGGGTCGCGACGACCTCGGTGATCCACGAGCTCTCGCCGACGGCGCGCGAGAGCGCCGCC
>CAZQYK010000039.1:0-6947 GCA_964597285.1 uncultured Spirochaetales bacterium | reverse complement strand
ATCAGCACCGGCCCGTGCGCGCCGACGACGACGTTCTCGCCGTGCAGGTCGCGGTGCGCGATGCCCGTGGCGTGCAGCGTCCGCACGATCGCGCCGACTGCGGCGAGCAGCGCGCGGCGCTCGCGCGGCGCCGCCGCGGCGAGCGCGTCGCCGAGCGGCGCGCCGTGGATCCACTCGGTCGCGATCACGTGCTCGCCCGACGCGAGCGCCACGTGGGCGAGCGGCTCGGGCACCGCGACGCCGGCGCGGTGCAGGCGCCACAGCATGCGCCACTCGCGCTCGGCGCCGCTCAGGCGCAGCCAGCGCTTCACGCGCTCGCGCCGCGGGTGGCGCGTCGCGTGCAGGAAGTGCTTCAGGAAGCACGGGCGGTCGGCGAGCTCGGCGCGCGCCAGCCGCCGGCGCGTGTCGCGCCGCCGCACCCAGACGACGTTCGCGTCGCGCGCGAGGTCGGCTACGGCGCGCTCGATCTCCGTGCGCCGCGCCGCGTCGCCGCCGAGCCAGCGCAGGGCCGGGGTCTGCTCGGCGCCCACCGTCGGGCTACGCCCGCTTCCGCTCCGCGCCCGCGGATCGCTCGCGGCGGCGCGAGACGACGAAGGTCGCCGCGACGCCGGCCGCGAACGCGACGCCGCTCGAGAAGCCGGCGCCGGGTCGACACGCCGTCGTGCAGAAGCGCCCGGCGACGTCGGCGGGAAGGCGCGAGGGCGGCTCGCCCGGGGCGTCGGCGGCGTGCGCCGCGCCCGCCGCGAGCGCGGCGAGCGCGCCGGCGGCGGCGCACCGGAAGCGGCGGGATAGGGAAAAACCCATACCAAACTCGAGGATACCGGCGCGCGACCGCGCCGCCAGCGCGCGCGGGTCGCGCGCGTCGCGGCGTTGCAATGCCGCCACCGGCTCGTATAGTACGCGCGCCGCGGGCCCCGGAGCGCGCGGGTTCGCGGTCCCTCGAGCCCTTGGCGAGCCCCCGGGCGTGGGAGAGGCATGATCGAGGCCACGAATCTGACCAAGCGCTACGGAGACATCGTCGCCGTCGACGACGTCTCGTTCCGCATCGAGCGCGGCGAGGTCGTCGGCTTCCTCGGGCCCAACGGCGCCGGCAAGACCACGACGATGCGGATGCTGACCGGCTTCCTGCCGCCGACCGACGGCAGCGCGAGCATCGCCGGCCACGACATCTTCGAGGCGCCGCTCGAGGCGCGCCGGGCGGTCGGCTACCTGCCCGAGACGCCGCCGCTCTACCCGGAGATGAAGGTCGCGTCCTACGTCGACTACGTCGCGCGCATCAAGGACGTGCCGCGCGCGAAGCGACGCGACGCGGTGTCGCGCGCGCTCGAGCGCTGCGCCCTCGCCGACGTGTCGCAGCGCGTGATCGGGACGCTGTCGAAGGGATTCCGCCAGCGCGTCGGGCTCGCGCAGGCGATCGTGCACGACCCGCCGGTGCTGATCCTCGACGAGCCGACGGTCGGTCTCGACCCGATCCAGATCGAGGAGATCCGGCGCCTGATCGCCGACCTCGCGAGCGGCGACGGCGACGCTCGCCACACGGTGATCCTGTCGACGCACATCCTGTCCGAGGTGAAGGCGATCTGCCGCCGCGTCGTGATGATCGACGACGGGCGCAAGACCGTCGACGCGCCGCTCGACGAGCTGACGCGCGACGGCCGGACGCTCGAGGAGCTCTTCGCGCTCCAGGCCGGCGGCGCCGCGGCGCCGGCCGCGGGCGCGGCGCCGGGAGGTGAGCCGGCGTGAGGCACGTGCCGACCGTCGCGTGGCGCGAGCTGCGCTCCTACTTCGCGTCGCCGGTCGCGTACGGCGTGATGAGCCTGTTCGCGGTGCTCGCGGGCCTCTTCTTCGTGCTCTACGTGCTCGACTTCGACGCGCGCGTGATGCAGCTCGAGCAGTTCCAGGCGCTCGACGAGCTCGAGCGCACGAACCTCTCGGACCGCCTCGTCGCGCCCTTCCTCGACACCATGATCTCGGTGCTGCTCTTCCTCGTGCCGGGCATCACGATGGGCCTGTTCGCGGCCGAGAAGACCAACGGCACCGAGGAGCTCCTGCTGACCAGCCCGCTGACGATCTGGGACGTCGTGCTCGGCAAGTTCGCCGCCGCGGCGGCCTTCGTCGGGCTGCTCGTCGCGATGGTCGCGCTCTATCCGGCGCTGCTCTTCTGGTTCGGCCGGCCCGAGCTCGGCAAGACCGTCGCCGGGCTGCTCGGCGTGCTGCTGGTCGGCTGGACCTACGTCGCGATCGGCGCGTTCGCGTCGTCGCTCGTGCGCAGCCAGGTGCTGAGCTTCCTGATCGCGTTCGTGCTGCTGGTGGCGATGGCGCTGCTGCCGGTGATCGCCGGCCTCGGCCTGGTCGGCAGCGCTCCGGGCGTCGCCGAGGCCTTCCGCTGGCTCGCGACCGGCGAGCACCTCCAGCAGATGCTCGAGGGTCTCGTCGAGACGGGCGACCTGGTCTACTTCGCGGTCGTGATCGGCTCGTTCCTGCTGCTGACGAAGGCCAGCGTCGAGTCGGTGCGCTGGCGCTGACGGAGAAGGGAGGACCGCGGATGCCCGGACTGCCCGTGCTGCTCGCCGCCCTCGGCTTCGTCGGGCTCGGCTTCGCGCTGCTGAGCTTCTTCGTGATGCTCTTCAGCGGGTCGCCGCTGCAGTCGGACCTGGCGTGGATCGGCGGCAACCTCGTCGTCGGGCTCGCGCTGCTCGTCGCCGCGGCGGCGCTGAACTTCGACGCGCTTCGCGAGCGGCTGTCGAGCGGCGAGGCGCGGCGCGCCGGCAAGTACGGAGGCAGCGCGGTGGCGTCGACGCTGCTCGGCATCGCGATCCTCGGCATGCTCGGCTTCCTCGGCACGCGCTACAGCCACCGCTTCGACTGGACCGAGCAGAGCGTGCACACGCTCTCCGACCAGTCGCGCAAGGTGCTCGAGGGCCTCGATAGCGACGTCGAGGTGCTCGCGCTCGTCCCCGACCTCGACCAGCCGCCGGTGCGCGCGCTGCTCGACCGCTACGCGGCGGTCAGCGAGCGCTTCCGCGTCGAGTACGCCGACCCGAACGAGCGCCCGGGCCAGCTCCAGCAGTACGGCATCACGCCCGACCAGCTCGGCCGCGCGGGCCTCGTGCGGATCGCGATCGGCGGCGACGCCGTCGAGGTGAGCGAGCTCGACGAGCAGCGCGTCACCAACGCGATCGTCAAGCTCACGCGCCAGGGCGAGAAGGTCGTCTACTTCCTCCAGGGCCACGGCGAGCCGGCGCTCGAGGGCGAGGCGGGGCAGGGCCGCACGGGCTACGCGCGCGCATCCGAGGCGCTGCGCAACGAGAACTACCGCGTCGAGCCGCTGCTGCTCGCACGCGTCGCCGAGGTGCCCGACGACGCCGACGCGGTCGTCGTCGCCGGCGCCGCGCGGCCGTTGCTCGACCCCGAGCTCGAGGCGCTCGACCGCTTCCTCGCGCGCGGCGGAGCGCTCTTCGTGCTCGTCGACCCGCGCGTCACGCAGGGCGTCGTCGAGCGGCTGCGCGCGTGGGGCGTCGACCTCGGCGACGACGTCGTCATCGACCGCGCGCTCGCGCTCTTCGGCCGCGCAGTGTCGCCGCTCGCCGGCCGCTACGACCCCGAGCACCCGATCACGCAGGCGCTGCGCGACGCGCGCAGCGAGCCGGTGATGTTCCACGAGGTGCGCAGCGTGCGGCCGGGCGGCGCCGGCAGCTTCACCGAGCTCGTGTTCACCGGCGAGGCGTCGTGGGCCGAGCGCGACCTCGCGACGCTCGACGCGGAGGGCGCCGCCTCGTTCGACGCCGACGACCTGCGCGGCCCGGTGCC
This sequence comes from uncultured Spirochaetales bacterium, assembly GCA_964597285.1. Classification (GTDB taxonomy): domain Bacteria; phylum Myxococcota_A; class UBA9160; order UBA9160; family SMWR01; genus JAHEJV01. The sequence continues at coordinate 3,137 of CAZQYK010000039.1, read as the reverse complement.
GGTGATGGTCGCCGGCACGCCGCAGGTCGAGGCCGAAGACGGCGCCGACCCGCGCCTGGTCGTCGTCGGCGACGTCGACTTCGCGTCGAACGAGCTGCTCGACGCCGGGCGCAACCGCGACCTGTTCCTGAACGCGACGAACTGGCTGATCGGCGACGTCGAGGCGATCTCGATCCGACCGAACACCGCGCGCGCGTCGCGCCTCGAGCTGACCCGCGAGGACTTCTCGCTGATCCGCTCGGTGTCGCTCTTCGTGCTGCCCGAGGCGATCGCGGTGCTGGGCGTGTTCACCTGGTGGTCGCGCCGCCACCCGGCGTCGTGAACCCGCGCACGACCGGGATCCTGCTGCTCGTCGCCGCGGCGCTGGGCGCGTTCGTCTGGCTGTACGAGCTCGGCGGCGAGGAGGGCCGACGCGACGCCGAGGAGCGCGCAAAGCGGCTGTTCCGCGGGCTCGAGGCCGAGGACGTGGCGTGGATCGAGCTGCGCACGAGCGACGGCGCCGACGCGCGCCTCGAGCGCGCCGACGTCGGCTGGCGGCTCGTCGCGCCACTCGAGTTCCCGGCCGACCCGGCGGCCGAGCGCATGGCCGAGGAGCTCGTGGCGGTGGTCCACGAGGCCGAGATCGACGCGCCGCAGCCCGCCGCCGAGTATGGGCTCGACGACGCGTCGGCGCGCGTCGTGCGCTTCGGCGCCGACGGCGAGACCCACGAGCTGCGCCTCGGCGCGCAGACGCCGATCGGCGCGAACGTCTACGCGCGCACCTCCGAGCCTCGGCCGGTCTACACCGTCGCGAGCTTCCGCACGCAGGCCTTCGAGCACGCGCTGCTCGACCTGCGCCACGCGCGCTTGAACGACTTCGACACGACCGCGGTGCGCGGCGTCGAGGCGAGCTGGCCCGGTGGCCGCGTCGTGCTCGCGCGCGACGCGGCCGCGGCGCCGCCCGAGGCCGACGACGCGGAGGGCGAGGGCGCCGACGCGCCCGCCGCCGACGCGGCGTCGTGGCGGCTCGTCTCGCCGCTCGCGGTGCGCGCCGACGACGAGGCCGTCGACCGCCTGCTGACGAGCCTCGCGTTCCTGCGCGCCGACGCGTTTGCCGACGCGCCGACGCCGGAGCAGGCCGCGCTTTTCGATCCGCCCGACTTCGCCGCGACGCTCGAGCGCGAGGGCGCCGAACCGCTGCACTTCGCGCTCTCGCGCCCCGACGCCGAGGGTCACCGCTGGGCGCGCGGCGCGCGCGAGACGCTCTACCGCGTGCCCGCCGAGCGCATCGACGACTTCCCGCGGCGCACCGTCGCGTACCGCTGGCGCCAGCTCGCCGACTTCGCGGCGCCCGACGCGCAGCAGGTCGACTTCTTCTTCCAGCCGGCCGAGGGTGGCGACCCGGTCGTGATCACCGGCGAGCGCGGCGACACGGGCTGGACGTCGCGGCCCGAGACCTTCGCGGCCGGCAAGCTCTCGTCGGTCGTGAGCGACCTCGCTCGCCTCGAGGCGCACGACGTGGTGGCCGAGTCGATGGGCCCCGACGAGCTCGCGGCGCTCGGCCTCTCACCGCCGGCGACGGTGATCACGGTGCTCGGCGAGCGCGACGAGGCCGGCGAGGGCGAGGGCGACGACGCCGCGCGGCCGGTGCTCGCCGAGCTGCACCTCGGCCGCGTGACGCCGCAGGGCGTCGTCGCGCGCCGCGCCGGTGCGCCGGAGGTGTGGCGGCTCGGGCTCGACGCGACCACCCGGATCCCGGTGAGCCTCGAGGCCTTCCGCACGCGCTTCCGGGCCGAGGCGCCGCCGGCCGAGGCGCCGTCGCCGGAGCCCGCCAGCCCGGATCCCCTCGACCCGACCGAGGAATCACCCTAGTCCCGCTCCCGCCGGTGTAGAGTGCGCGGCGAAGGAGGACGGCGCGATGCGACACGTCCGCGTTCGGGTCTTCGCGGGGGCGCTGCTCGGGCTCTTGCTGCTGTGGCCGGCGTCCGGCTTCGGCCAGGCGAGTGAGGACGAGCTCTACGACTGCGGCGAGCGCCAGTGCGACGATTGGAAGCCGAAGGGCGAGAACACCTGCCGCACCTGCACGACGATGCAGTGCAAGAAGGTCGAGGACGGCGACGCGATCGCCGGCAGCAAAACGCAGACCGAGTGCTACGAGGGCCACGGCCCGCCGCCGGAGGACGAAGAGTAGGGCGGGGGCACGGGGCGACTGCTGTGTCACGCGAGGCGGTCGACGCGGCAGGAGTCGCGTCGATCCGGAAGGCCGTGCTCGCCGCGTGGCTCGTGGTGCTGCTCGGCGGCGTCGCCGAGTCGTTCGTCGAAGATCCGCATGTGTACTGGCGGCTGCTCTGGCTCGCCGCCATGGTCGCGTCGGCCGCCTACCTAGCAACACGGGAGTGCCCGAGCTGACACACCGGTCTCGGGAGCCTCGCGATGGGTGTGACCCCGCTCTTCAAGCTCCGCTGCGGCGTGTGCGGATCATCCTGGACGCGTCGGCAGACACCGTCCGCTCGAGGAGCCTGACCAGCCAGTAGGCCGATCGCGAGCGATCGGCCACCCCAGCGAGAGGCTTCCGACGATGGGAGTCGCGCGGTCGCGGGGCCGAGCCTCGCCGGCGAGGCCACGCAAGTCAGGCCGTCGCCGTGCAGCCGGAACGGGCGAACTCTGAAGGAGCTCCATCTGCGTAGACTCCGCCAGCCCGAGCAACTCGAGCTCGACCGCCACTCGTGGGGCGGGCGGCGGCCCGGCGCCGGACGCAAGCCCGGGCCGAACCCGCGCGTGCTGCACCGCTCGCGCGAGAAGTTCGCGCGGGGACTGCCGTGCCACGTGACGCTGAAGGTCCGGCCGGACGTGCCTTCGCTGCGGACGGTGAAGCTCATCGACGAGGTCGAGCGGACGTTCGCCGACGGCTGCGAGCGCGGAGAGTTCCGGCTCGTGCACTACTCGCTCCAGAAGGACCACGCGCACCTGGTCGTCGAGGCGAAGAGCCGCGAGGCGCTCGGGCGCGGGATGAAGGCGATCGGGGCGCGGCTCGCGCGGGCGGTGAATCGGGTGTTCGGGCGGACGCGTGCTGGCGGATCGATATCACCTACGGGTGCTGCGGACTCCTTCGCAGGTGCGGAACGCGCTGGCTTACGTGCTTCTGAACGCCCGGCGGC
>CAZQYK010000038.1:0-4086 GCA_964597285.1 uncultured Spirochaetales bacterium | reverse complement strand
CGCCGCCCTTCGTCGCGCGCGAGCCCGGCCGGAAGCAGCAGCGCGACGACGAAGAGCAGCGCGTCGGCGCGGGTCGCCGCGCGGGCGCCGGCGCGCCAATGGCTCGCGAAGCGCGCCAGCGGCGTCGGCGGCCGCAGGTCGAAGTCCGCGTGCGGCGCGTCGGCACCGAGCGCCGCGGTCCACAGGCGCCCGCCCGCCTCGAGCGAGACGAGCGCGCCGTGCGCGGGATCGAGGTCGAGGAGCAGCGTGTAGTGCAGCGCGAGCGTCTCGACCGGCGCGGCGCAGCGCGCCGTGAACGAGACGCGCCACCAGCCCGGGTCGTCGGCCGGCCCGAGCGGCGCGGAGCCGAACGAGAGCGGGCAGCGCGCACCGGCGGCGAGCAGCGCGATGCCCTGCGCGACCGCGCGGCCCAGCGCCGCCGGACGCGCGGCGATCTCGCGCTCGGCCTCCTCCGCCGGGAGGTCGAGCGGAAGGCCGAGCAGCGCGAGCGCGTCGACCCCGCCGATCTCGACCGCGCCGTGCACCGCCTCGCCGTCGACGCTCAGCCGCAGGTACACGGTGCCGCTCTCGTGCGCCGCGGCGGAGCCCGACAGCGCGAGCAGCAGCGCCGTGACGAGCGCACGCCTCACGCGCGACAGCATGCGCCAGCGCCGGCGCGCGCGCTCGCGGCGCGTCGCGCTCGACGAATCGGTCGGCGCATGCGCCGAAGCCGTTGTCTCGCGCGCGACTTTGCGCCAGTATGCGGCCGCCTCGCCCGATGCAACCGCCGCTGCCGTCGCCACCGCACGCGCTGCGATCACCGTGGAGCCGACCCGCCGCATGGCCCGCCGCACCCTGGCGCAGCGCGCCGACAAGTACGACCTCTACCAGCGCAGCGTGCAGGAGCCCGAGGCCGACATCCCCTTCATCGAGCGCGCGTTCCGCCGCACGCGCGGCCGTGCGCCGCGCAGCCTGCGCGAGGACTTCGCCGGGACGTCGGCGTTCTCGTGCGCGTGGGTGCGCCGCCACCCCGACAACACCGCGTTCGCGGTCGACCTCGACCCCGAGCCGCTCGACTGGGGCCGGCGCCACAACGTCGCCGCGCTCTCGCCCGACCAGCAGGCGCGCGTGAAGCTCGTCGAGGGCGACGTGCGCGACGTCGGCCACGAGCCGGTCGACGTCACCTGCGCGTACAACTTCTCCTACTACCTGATCGAGACGCGCCCGGAGCTGCTCGCGTACTTCCGCGCCGCGCACGCGTCGCTCGAGAGCGACGGCCTGCTCTTCCTCGACGCCTACGGCGGCGGCCAGGCGATGGAGCCGCTCGTCGAGGAGACCGACCTGGGCGACTTCTCCTACGTCTGGGAGCAGTGCTCGTTCGACCCGATCCGCGGCCTCGGCGAGAACCGGATCCACTTCCGCTTCCCCGACGGCAGCGCGCTGCGTCGGGCGTTCGCGTACCGCTGGCGGCTGTGGACGATCCCGGAGGTGCGCGAGGTTCTCGCCGAGGCGGGCTTCGGCGACGTGCACGTCTACTGGGAGGGCACCGATCGCCGCACCGGGAAAGGCAACGACGTCTTCACGCGCCGCGAGCGCGCCGAGGCAGACCCGGCCTGGCTCGCGCACCTGGTGGCGCTGCCCTGAAGCGACCCGCGGGGCCCAGCGTTCGCTTGACCCCTCGTCGCGGTGGGCCATTGGATGGTTCCACGCTCGAACGAGGAGGGTCCCGAATGTCGCCGCTGCGCCGCCCCGTCTCCCCGTCGCGCCTCGTGCGCTCCGCCGTGCTCGCGCTGGCGCTGTGCGCGACCGCGCTGGTCGGACCCACGGAGTGCCCGCCGCCGGGCAACACGCTCTCCGTCGGCGTCTGCGTGCGCGACATCACGCCGATCAGCCCGAATCTCGCCGCGTCGTACGCGGCGGCCTTCGGCGTGCCGGCGGTCGTGAACCACACCGACCCGGTCTGGCTCGCCGGCTTCGGCGACGGCCGCTCGGCCACCGGCTACAACGACCGGCTCTGGGCGCGCGGCGTCGTCGTCGACGGCGACGGCGGACGCCTCGCGATCGTCGCGCTCGACCTCGTCGGCTACTTCAACGCCGAGGTGCAGACGATCCGCGCGATGATCGACCCCGCCGCGGCGGTCGACCACGTGGTCGTGCACAGCACGCATCAGCACGAGGGACCCGACACGCTCGGCATCTGGGGTCCGGACGCGCTGACCTCGGGCACCGACCCGGCCTATCTCGACTTCGTCAACGACTCGGTCGCCGGCTGCATCGAGGACGCCGTCGCGACGCTCGAGCCCGGGCGCGTGAAGTTCGCGACGACCGACTCGGCCGGGCTCTCGCTCGGTCTCGACGCCGAAGACGACGGCTTCGGCGTCTCCGACGGCAAGGTGCTCGCCGGCGACGCCGCGCTCGCGCCGGCGACGCAGGGCCGCATCGTCGACCCGCGCCTGTCGATCATGCAGGTCACGCGGCTCGCGCCGCCGCGCGAGGTGCTCGCGACGCTCGTGAACTTCGCGAGCCACCCCGAGAGCCTCGGCAGCAACAACCGGCTCGTGACCTCGGACTTCCCGCACTACGCGCGCGAGGCGATCGAGGCGTCGCAGGGCGGCACGGCGATCTGGGTGAGCGGCGACCTCGGCGTGCTCCAGGGACCGCTCGACATCGACGTGCTCGACCCCCAGACCGGACAGCCCGCGCAGCGGCGCACCTTCCGCTGGGCGCAGGTGCACGGCGAGCAGCTCGCCGAGCGCGTGATCTCCGCGATCCCGGCGATGCCGGGCAACCCGCGCGCGGAGATCTCGTTCGCGAGCGCGGCCCCGGTGCCGGTGCGCCTCGACAATCCCTTCTTCCGCTTCTTCATCGCGATCGGCGTGCTGCCGGCCGACGGGCTGTTCACGAACGGCGTGCCCGACCCGTCGGTGGGCTTCCCGTTCCCGCCGCCCTTCGACGGGCTGCCGCAGGCGCTCGGCGAGGATCTCCAGACCGAGGTCAGCGCGTTCCGGATCAACGACGCGAGCTTCGCCGTCGTGCCCGACGAGTTCGATCCCCAGATCGGCGAGGTCTACCGCGCGCACATGGCCGGCGCGAGGCACACCTTCATCATCGGCCTCGGCAACGACGAGATCGGCTACCAGCTGCCGGCCGCGAAGTGGGACGACTCGTGCCACGAGTGCGCGCCGTTCATCCTCGCCGGCGCGACGGCGTCGTGCCCGCTCTTCCCGAACATCGACTGCAACACGGTGTTCGCGAACAACGTCGGCGCCGACGTCGACCCGGCGATCTCGGGCGCGATCGTCCCGCTGCTCGACGCGCTGCACGAGTAGTCCCGGAGCACGGATTGCGCGGAGCGCGAGGGCCTCTCGCCGTCGCGGCGCTGCTGCTCTGCGCGGCGCCCGCGGCAGCGCACGTCGTCGTCGGCGCGAAGACGCTGCGCGTGCTGGTCGCCGAGGCCGACCTCGTCGTGCACGCGCGGATCGCCGCAGTCGGCGAGCCGGTCGGGATCACGACCGAGCGCGGCAGCGCCGGGCGCCCGACGGTCGCGGCCGACGTCGTCGAGGTGCTGAAGGGCCCCCTCGACGCCGCACGCGTGCGCTTCGCGCAGCACGGCCACGGCGTCGCGCCGTTCGCGCCCGGCGACGAGACGCTGCTCTTCCTGCTGCGCGCCGAGCGCAGCCGCGAACTCGGCGCGCTCGGCGAAGCCGGCGCGATCGAATGGATCTCGCCCCAGGAGCACGACGACCGCTATCCGGTGCGCGCGGCGACGCGCGCGGCGCTGCTCGGCGCGGTGCGCGACTACGTCGCCGCGCCGGTGCTACCGGCGGCCGAGCGCGAGGCCGCGCTGCGCCGCGCGACGCTCGCGCTGCTCGTCTCGGGTGACGCCGACCTCGCGGCGTCGGCGCTGCGCGACCTCGTGATCGCGCCCGACGCGCCGCTCGTCGGCGAGGCCGAGCTGCCGGCGCTGCGGCCGCTGCTCGACGATCCGGGCACGGCGATCGGCGTGCGCGTCGGGCTGCTCGCCGCGCTGGCCGCCCGCGGCCACGTCGACGCCGACCCGGTCTGGCTGCGCCTGCTCTCCGACGCGACGCCCGCACGCGACCGCGC
>CAZQYK010000037.1:0-6458 GCA_964597285.1 uncultured Spirochaetales bacterium | reverse complement strand
CAGGCGGTCGGCGTCGGCGAGCGCGTCCTCGTAGTGGCGGCGCGACTGGATGCGCGCCATCGCGCGGCCGAGCAGCGCCGCGCGGTGGTCGGGGTGGCGCTCGAGCACGAGGCCGTAGGTCTCGATCGCGTCGTCCCAGCTCCCGAGCGTGACGAACACCTCGGCGAGCAGCAGACCGGCCGGCTCGACCCAGCGAGGCGAGCGCAGCGCCTTGCGCAGCGACCAGATCGCCTGCGACCCGTTCCCGGTCGCGACGAGCGCGACGCCGTGGCGGAAGTGCACCTCCGGGTCGTCCGGCCGCTCCTCGATCAGCGCGCGCAGCGGCTCGAGCGACCCGGCCGGGTCGTGCGCGACGTCCTGCTGGTGGCGCACGCGCTCGAGCGGGTCGCCGGCGCCGCAGGCGACGAGGCCGGCGCACAGCCAGGCGGCCGCGGCTCGGCGGAACGGGGACCCTCGACTCGGCACGCGCGACTCCGGCTCAGAAGGTGACGATCACGTCGAAGCCGATCGTACGCGGTTCGCCGACGAAGTTCAGCACGACGCCGCGGAACTTCGACACGTCGGCGGCGAAGGTCTTGTAGACCGTGTCCTCGAGGTTGCGCGCCCAGACCGCGAGCTCGACGTTGCCGGTCGGCGTGCGGTACGCGAAGCGCACGTTGTGCAGGAAGAACGCGGGCTGGCCGATCGCGTACTCGGGCAGCCGCTCGGAGCCGTTCGGGAACTTGAGCCCCCGCCCCTCGCGGATGTTGAAGAAGACGTCGTCGCTCCAGTTCATGTCGTAGCGCGGCACCAGGAAGCCGTAGCGGCCGAGGTCGAGGGTCCACGCGGCGCTGAGGCTGAAGCTGTACTCGGGCGAGTTCTGGAGCTGATTGCCGGAGAAGTCGCTCGAGATCGGCAGCACGCCGACCGCGAACTCCTCCGGCTCGCTCAGCTGGAAGTCGATGTACTCGCCGTGCAGCCACGCGAAGGTGCCCTGGATCAGCAGGCCCTCGATCACGCGCGGCGTCCACGCGCGCAGCGGCTCGAGCCGGAACTCGAACTCGACGCCGTAGTTCTCGGCCTCGTCGGCGTTCAGGATCTCGAGCACCGGCGGCGACTGCGGGTCGTCGCGCAGGTTGAAGAGCTGGTAGTACTCGTAGCGGTAGTAGAAGAACGCCGCCTGCGCGGCGACGAGACCCTGCAGCCAATAGCCGGCGATGCCGGTCTCCCAGGCGTCGTTGTACTCCTCGCGCGCCGGCGGCGACGCGACCTGGACGAGGCCGGGCAGCGCGTTGAAGTGTCCCGCCTTGAAGCCGTGCGAGTACTTCAGGTACGTCGAGATCGCCTCGTCGAGGTGGTAGCGCAGCGCGATCTCGCCGGTCGGCGTCTGCCAGGTCTTGCGCTGCTTCGCGAAGGCCGGAGGGATCGCGATCGTCGGCAGGACGTCCTGGCGCCGGATCGCGAACTCCTTGCGCTCCCAGTTGTAGCGGACGCCGGCCTCGAGCGTGAGGTCGTCGTAGACGTCCCACGCGAGCTCGCCCCACAGCGCCGCGGACTGGATCTTCTGCGAGTAGTCGCGGTCGATCTGCGGCTGCGTGCGGCTTCCCGGAATGCCGAGGAAGAAGCTCGCGTCGACGTCGAGCTCCTCCTGCAGGAACCAGGCGCCGACCTCCCACTCGAGGGGCTCCGCCGCGAGCTCTCCGCCGATCCGCACCTCCTCGTAGGTCTGCCACGCCTCGTCGTAGTCGAGCTGCTCGAAGAGCACGTCGGGTGTGAAGTCGAGGTCGACCTCCTGCGTGCGCGTATAGGTGTCGAAGGAGCCGAGCGCGAACACGTCGAGCCCGAACAGCACCGTCTCGACGCGGCCGAAACCGCCCCAGGTGTCGCGCACCAGCTCACCTTGGCGGTTGTAGTCGCCGCGGAACGGACGCCGGTCGAGCGGGCGGTCCTGCGCGAGGTGACGCGCGAGCAGATCGGCCGCGCCCGGGGACGAACACTGGACCCTCGACGTGGGATCGACGTCTTGACACAGGTCGTCGAACTCCTGGCGCTGGTCGGGCTCCCGATATCCCTTCGCGGTCCTTCCTCCGAACGTGAACGGCTGCTCCTGGAGCCCGGTCGCGTTCACCTGCCCCGAGCCGATCGCCTGTCCGGCCACCGGATCCTGATCGAGGCGGCTCCCGTGGAAGCTCAGCACGAAGTCGAAGTCGGTCTCCGGCGGCTGGAGCCGCAGCGTCCCGCGCGCGGCCCAGTTGTGGACCGACTGGACCTCGTCGGGCAGGCCCACCGGAATCCGCGACACCTGTCCGACCGGCAGCATCTCGAAGTCGCGCTCGCCACAGATGGCGGCCTGGTCTTCGTTGAAGCGATTCGCGCCGGAGCCCTGGACGACGACGCGATCTGCGAATGCCGGCGCGTTCCCGCAGCCGTTCGTCTTGAACGGCTCGGCGTCGCGCAGCCGGAACGCAACGCGGGTCGACATCAGGTCGGCGACGACCGGCATCTCGAGCGCGCCCTCGTAGTCCTGGATCAGGCCGTGCGAGGCGCCCTTGCCTCCGTCGGCGGCGTAGCGCCCGATGCTCGAGCGAAGCTGCGCCTGGTGGTTGCCGGTCGGGAGCCGCGAGCGCACGCGGATCGCGCCGGCCGACGCGTTGCGGAAGGGACCGGTGCCCTGCGGCCCCTTGACGATCTCGACGCCCTCGATGTCGAAGAGCTGGCCGGTCTGGATCGCCGGCGCGTTCAGCGACACGTCGTCCTGGAAGATCGTCACCGCGCCGGCCGCGTTCGACTGGAAGTCCGAGAGCCCGATGCCGCGGATGAAGAAGGTCGCCTGCGTCGCGTTCGGCTGGATGATGTTGACGTTCGGCGTCACGCGCGACAGGTCCGAGACGTCCTGCGCGCCGAGCGCTTCGATCGTCGACGCGTCGAACTGCGTCACCGAAGACGGCAGCTCGGTCTGGATCGGCGCGATGCCGCGCCCGCGCACGCGGATCACCTCGACGTTCTCGGGCGGCCCGACCGCTCCTTCGAAGGGATCGCCGGACTCGGCGCCCGGCTCTTCGGGCGCCGAAGCGTCCTGCGCGCTCGACGTCTCGACCGGGAGGATCGCGAGCATCGCCACCACGGGAAGGACGCGCAGCACACACCGATGCGCTGCGCGGGTGCGACCCCGACAGGTCTTCCCGTACATCCGAAGCGCTCTCCCCAGCGAGATCCGCTCGAGCCGTTCGACCGGCTCATCGGCCCGGCACCTGGGCCCGAGTTGAGGATACTATTCGCTCCGTTTTGGATTTACCATCGACTTGTGAGCGCGCCGTCGCCGACGACACGCAAGAAGCTGCTCGCGTGGATCGTCGCGATCGCGCTCGCGCCCGCGTGCGCGCTGCGCGCGGACGAGGCCGACGAGACGCTGCTGTGGACGCCGGCGCTCTCGGTTTCGTTCGACGTGCTCGGGCAGAAGGCCCGCGGCGCGGTGACGAACGGCCCGGTGATCGGACCGCCGCTGCCGGAGGGCTGCGACGGAATGGGCGGGCAGCTCTGTCCCCGCTCCGACTTCGACCAGGCGCGCGATACGCAGATCCGTCCGGACGATTCGGGCAGCGACACGTTGGCCGCGCCACTCGTCGGCGTCTCGCTCGAGCTGATGACGCCGCGCCTGTTCGAGGCGGCGTGGAAGCCCCGCCTGTTCGCGCGCGGCGACGTCGCGGTGTCCTTCGGCTTCGAGCGGAACCTCGCCGGAGAGGCCGAGCCGGGCCCTTTCGGGCGACCTCCGTTCCTCCAGCCGAACACGCGCATTCCGGAGAGCACCGTCACCGGGCAGGGAAGCCGCGCCGTCGCGCAGCTCGAGCGTTACACCTTCTCGGGCGGCGTCGGCGTCGCGTTCACGCGCTCCTGGCTCGGCCGCACGTGGCGCGTCCGTACGTCGTTCGAGTACCTGCGCGAGCGCCTCGAGCTCAAGGGCGCCGTGCACCGCGCGGTCGCGCTCACGCGCAGCACCTTCACGCTCGACGAGTTCCGCCTCATCGTGCTCGACGCCGAGCGCACCGAGACCTACCACGGCTTCGGCGGCGGGCTCGAGATCGAGGCCGACACGCTGCGGCTCGGCCCGATCCGCTCGTCGGTGTTCCTCGGCGGCCGCCTCGTGCGCTTCACCGGCTCGCTCGAGACGACGCTTCGAGCGACGAACCAGTCTGGCGAGACCTCGACGTGGACCTTCGAGAATGAGCCGTGGTCGTGGCGCGGAAACGCGGGAATCCGCTTCCGTTGGGTTCCGAGTGACCTTTGACTCGTCTTGCTAGTCATTCGCTCTTCGAATCGAAAGCCCCACTTCGACCACTGCTAGTCGGGACTTGCCCGACGCGGCGCACTTTTCTCGATTGTTTGCGTGCTTTTTTGGTGTCCTGTTTCGGACACCGTGGCAGACTGGCCGGAACCCGGCGGGTGCCGTGGGTCGCTCGTGAAGCGCGACGGATCCCGTCTGTTGACAGCGGGAGACACCGCATGAAGCGCCCGATCCGCCTGTTAGGCATCGTCACCACGATCTCGGCCGCCGCGCTGCTGTGCTGGACCGGCGCCGCGAGCGCCCAGCAGACCTACTCCCTCACCGGCAAGGCGATGGGACAGAACTCGCGCTCGTGGCTCGTGCCGGTGGCCGGCCCGACGCCGTGCCCGTCGTTCGTCTGGGGCACCGGCATGCAGACGATGACGCCGGCGCCGGTGACCGGACCGATCACGCCGATGTACTTCGCGCAACAGGGCTGCGTCCCGGGCTCGGGCACGCTGATGACGCCCGGCGGCCAGAACGCCGACATGGTCGGCGGAAAGATCACGGTGCCGACGGGCCTCTTCTCGCTCGTGCCGCCCGGCATGCTGCAGGTGATCCCGATTCCGACCGCGGTGTCGATCATCCAGGTCGCGACGAGCTTCGGCCTGATGGGCCCGATCCCGTCGACGCAGCGGCTGCAGCCGCTCGGCGCGACGATGGCGAACGGCACGAACACTGCGCCGTGGCGCGTGTTCCAGCAGGCCGCGTGGATGAACCAGACCGGCCGCGCCGGACCGACCTTCACCTGGTGCCCGGGCACGATGGGCATGGGCATCACCGGCTGCCCGTCGCCGGCGCAGGGCGCCGGCGGAGCGCGGCCGCTGATCATCAAGAACACCGCCGGCACGTCGAACGTGCAGGGCTTCGGCGGCACGATGGGCGGGCTCTTCTACTCCGGGGCCCGCGCGAGCTTCGGACAGGCGCGCCCGCTCGGCGGGGTCGTGAACCCGATGTCGATCGCGCTCGCGGCGATCGAGCCCTGCCTCGGCCTGCACATGAACTGCGTGAAGTCCGTCGAGACGACGCCCTTCGGCCGCGGCTACGCGGCCTACGTGGTGCAGATGGCGGTCGTCGCGGACATCTACAGCATGTACCAGCTGACGACGGTGAACCCGCCTACCTACGCGGTGATCGCGATGGTCAGCGGCCTCAACGTCGGCACCGGCCCCGGCGCAACGCAGACCTCGGCGAACTTCCCGTGGACGACCGGCCACGTGATCGTGCGCCAGACCGGCATGACGCCGCAGGGCATGATCAACGCGCTGACCGTCACCGCGATGGGCTTCGACTCCGTCTCGCCGATGGGGGCGCGCAACATCCACCTCGTCGCCGGCAAGATCACGAGCGCCGTGGTCGGCGGCGCGCTGACCTTCCACTACACCTCGATCGGCCAGGGCCGGCTCAAGGTGATGCCCGAGCCCGGCGCGAGCGCCGCGCTCGCCGCCGCGGCGGGCCTCTTCGGCATCGCGCTGTGGCGGGGACGCCGCCGGCGCGCCTAGCGCCACGACCGTTCGAGCCCCCGCCGCGCCTCGCTGCGCGGCGGGGGCGACGGTCCGCTCGGAACCTCTAGGCGCGTCGCGGGCGACGGTGCGCGGCCAGGGCGATCACGCCGAGGGCGAGCAGCAGGCCCGGCGACGGCTCCGGCACCGCCTCGAGCAGCGTCAGCTGCAGCTGCGAATCGGTGCTGATGCCGCGGACGTCGAGCAGGATCTGCTGGATGTCGCCGAGGTCGACGAAGCCGAAGCCGGAGAGCGGCAGCAGGTTGACGCCCTCGGCGATCGGGACGAAGACCCCGGACGCGGACAGCACGGAGTCCGACAGGCGCAGCCGCGCCTCGGCCGGCGGCACGTCGGGCGTCAGCCCGCCGGTGACGCCGAGCGCGTGGAACGCGACGTGCGTGAAGCCGGACAGGTCGAGGTCGAGCGCGCCGGCGCTTCCGGAGCCGGTGCTTCCGCCGGCAACGCCGTCGTAGATGATCCGGAACGCGCCGCCGCCGATCGCGCCGAACTGGACGCCGTCGTCGACCGCCGGCAGCAGGATCGGCGCGGTGGTCGCGGTCGCGGTGCCCGGCACGTCGGGCGGCGCGATCGGCAGCGGGACGCCGAGGTCGCCGAGGACCGACCCGAAGTCGGGCAGCGGCAGGCTCGGATTCGTC
>CAZQYK010000036.1:0-4791 GCA_964597285.1 uncultured Spirochaetales bacterium | reverse complement strand
CGGCGCCGGTGTTCACCGCTCCCGAATCGTAGAGGGCGGCGCCGACGACGAAGTCCGCGTAGCCGTCTCCGTTGACGTCTCCCGCCGACGCCGCGCTCACGCCCATCTCGGCACCGATCTGGTTGCCGTCGAGGCGCGCGTGGGCGCTCGACGGGTGGCCGTCTCCGACGATGCCCGCCGCGCTTCCGAGGAACACGAACACGGTGCCCTCGTTCGTCTGCGGCGCGTCGAAGCTCGGCGCGCCTGCGAGGACGTCGGAGAACCCGTCGCCGTCGACGTCGCCGGCCGAGGCCACGCTGCGTCCGAGCAGCGCGCCCGCCTGGTCGGACTCGATCCGCACGTGAGCGCTGGCCGGGCCGCCGCCCGCGATCCCGCCCGAACTGCCGAGGAAGACGAACGCCGCCCCCTCGTCGGCCTCGCCGGCGTCGTAGGACGGACTCCCGGCGATCACGTCGGCGTAGCCGTCGCCGTTCACGTCGCCGGCCGACGCGACGCTCGCACCGAGCTGTGCGGCTGCCTGGTCGGACTCGATGCGCGCGTGGGCGGCCGCCGCGTGCCCGTCGGTGATTCCGTCGGGGCTCCCGTGGAACACGAACGCGGCGCCTTCATCCGACTCGCCGGCGTCGTAGAGGAAGGCCCCGACGATCACGTCGGCGTAGCCGTCGCCGTCGACGTCGCCGGCCGACGCGACGCTGCGCCCGAGCGCTGCCGACGCCTGGTCGGACTCGATGCGCACGTGCGCGCCCGCGGCGTGACCGTCCGCGATCCCGACCGCGCTGCCGAGGAATACGAACGCGGCGCCCTCGTCGCTCTCGCCGGCGTCGTAGCCGGGCGCACCGACGACGACGTCGGCATAGCCGTCTCCGTTCACGTCGCCGGCGAATGCGACGCTCCAGCCGAGGTTTGCGCCCGCCTGATCGGACTCGATCCGGACGTGCGCGGTGGCGGGATCGCCGGCGCCGATGCCGCCCGGGCCGCCGAGGAATACGAACGCGGCGCCCTCGTTCGACTCTCCAGCGTCGTAGAACGGGGCCCCGACGACGACGTCGGCGAACCCGTCTCCGTTCAGGTCTCCCGATGACGCCACCGAGAAGCCGAGCCAGGCTTGCGATTGGTTCGACTCGATCTGACCGTCCGCCGCGCCGGTGAGCAGTGGATCGATCGTCAGCGGATAGACGGCGCGGGCGTCGTCGACCACCACGCGGAGGCGGTCCGGCCCCGAGAGCTCGAGCCGCGCCGGGAGCGCGGCTCCGGCCGCGTCCAACGCGGCGAGCTTCCCGTAGCGCAGCGAGCGACCCCCTTGCGCCTCGATCACGACGTCGTCGCCGGAAAGGCGCGCCGCCGCGGCGTCGAGCGCGAGCGCGATCACGAGCGCCCCGTCGCCGTCCGGTCGACGCTCGAGGGTGAAGCCCTGCTCGAGTCCCTCGCGCGCGTTCACGTACCACTCGACGAGGCCCGGGCGCGCGATCTCCACGCGCGCGCTCTCGTGCCGGACCTCTCCGGGCGCCGCGCGCGCGAGCCGACCCTCGCGCCCCCACGCGACGAGGCGCAGGCCGAGCAGCGGCGCCGCGTCGTCTCGGGTGCGGTCCACCACCCGGATGCCGTGCGGATCGAAGTAGGTGCGCAGCCGGTGGGCGCGATTCGGCGCCTGGAGCCCGCGCGAGCTCACGCTCGCCCAGTACTCCCGCTCGGCCAGGTGGCGCTCGATCCCGCCGGGCGCGGCGACGGCCGGAGCGCGGGGAAGCGCCGACGGAGCCGCCGCCCGGTCGCGACCCGGCGTTCCGACGGAGAGCCCTCCGCAGGCCAGGGCGAAGGCGCCACCCAGGAGCAGGAGGACGCGAAGCGCCGGACGGCGCCTTCGTCGATCCATCCCGCCTAATTACCCGCTCGCGGATCCCGAAGTCAAGGCTTCCTGGCGCGCCCGGCACGACTCGAACGTGCGACCTTCAGGTCCGCAACCCGGCCGGCTCGAAGCCGAGAAGCAGCGTGATTCCGTGCGAGTTCGGCCCGAGTAGCACATCCCAGTTGCTGACCGTTCCTGCCATCAGGTGACGAGGCCAGATGCCGCGTCAGGCGGCATGTACCCTTCGCGGCGCTCGCGCGACTAACAAGTCACACGGCGCAGCAGAGCGCTAGGCGACCGTCGCGGCCCGATCCGCCGCTGCCCCCCAAACGGGGCTCAGACACCTTTTCGCGATCCTCGGCCACGTCGTGGTTCCTCCGGTTCGCAGGCGGCACTCGCGTGGCGTGCGCGGGGATACCCAGACGAGATCGGCGGAGTCCCGGCGCTGACCTGGATCGGGCGCGCAGGCGCGAACCGGCAGATCAGCGAAGGACGCCGCGAGCGGCGGAGTCCGTGACTCGCACCGAGACCCCGGCCGCGGGGCCGTAGTTGACGGAATGCATCCTTCTCGGACCTCGCCGGAGCCGAGCTCGTATTGCCTCTGCTCTGCTCCGCTCAGGCTCTGAGGCGCCACCTTCGAGCAGCTCGTCGTCCTCCATCCACTCGAGGGTCCACTCGATCTCGATCTCGCGCGGCGGCGAGAGCAACGTGTTCTCGTCCTCGTTGACGGCGCGGATGTTCGTGAGCTTCTTCGCGCGCACGACGTTGACGCCTGCGGCTGGAGCGCGCCCTCCGGGGCGCGGGGCCGGCGCGTGGCGGACGATCCTCTCGAGCAGCGGCCGCAGTCAGGGCGCGGCCGTCAGCGGCGGCATCGCGGCGTCCGGGTACAGCGGCAGCTCGACGCTGCCTTCGATCGTCACCACGACCGGAGCCCGGTTGCTCGTCGCGTAGTAGGCGTAGTGGTAGCCGAAGACGAAGAGCTCGATCGGCTCTCCTGCGCCCAGTCGTTCGCCGAGACTGCTCAGGTCCACCACGTGCGTGCCGTAGCCGCGGATCGGCGTGATCTGGTCGTCGACGACCTCGAGGTACGCGGGAGTCGTCACGTCGCCCACCGTGGCCTCGATCGGGAAGCAGAAGGCCTGCGGCGCGAAGGGCCACGGGTCGGCGTACTCGTGGCAGTAGTGGTCGTAGCTGGCTCGGCCGCGCGCCAACGCGAGGAAGACGATCGGGTCGCCGGTGCCGAGCGGGTCGGCCGCGGTCGGGCCGAGCGTGATCGTCGCCTGCGGGCGGCCCAGCAACACGCTGGCCTCGTCGAGCACCACCAGCGGGAAGACCACCGGAGCGTGCTCCGCGCCACTCACGGTGATCAAGGTCTCGGGTACGGAGGCGAGCACCGGCGTCGGCGGCGCCACTCCGTCGCGGGTCACGGCGTCGGGCTGAGCCCCGAGATGGGTGCAGGTCTGGGGAGCGGCCGCGATCTCGGCGATCGCCGCGGCATCCCGGTGCAGCTTCGCCCGCGTCCAGGTGACCTCGAGCTCGGGGATGCTGTAGGGCCCGCAGCTGTACTGGTACTCGGACGAGTTGGCTCCCGACACGTCCGAGTACTGCTCGAACCAGTACTGGAACAGCGCGAAGCAGTCGAAGCCCGAGCAGGTCGTGCTCGTGAAGGGCGGCGGCGAAGACATGCCGAGGCCCGACGGGGTCGCGTGGCTGAACTGGTAGGTGTAGAGCCGCACGTCGCCGCCGAGCGCGTCCAGACAATCGAAGTTGTCCTCCGCCTCGGTCAGCGGAAGCAGCGTGTCGTGCATGCCCTGGACGATCAGCGCGTCGATCGGGGGCGGCGTCTTCGCGGTGCGGAAGGGCAGGCCCTCGTCCGTGGTGCCGGGGTTCGTGATCGCGTCGCACCAGTACTTCGTGCTGTGGTAGGCGAGGAAGTCCTCGAACTCCGGGCTGAGCGCGTTGTCGGCCGCCGTCTGCTGGAACTGGTCGTAGACGAAGGGATCGATGCTGCCGCCGGTGCTCGCGCTCGATGCCGCGACGAGCCCGGTCCCCCAGCCGCTCTTGACGACGCCCTGGGGCGCCAACGCCTCGAGCATGCTGTGCCAGGTGATCTGCGGAACGATCGTGTCGAGACGCCGCTTGTCGTCGATCGCCCAGGTCAGCAGCTGGTAGCCGCCGCCGTACGAGCCGCCCGTGGCGCCGGCCACCAGGTTGCCGTCGCGGTAGAGCAGGTGCGGGAGGTTCGCCTCCGCCCAGTCGAGGATCTGCAGCATGTTCAGGCCCTCGTGGTCGGGATCCATCAAACGCACGTCGCCGCCGGAGTCGCCGTGGCCGCGTTGGTCGATGGAGATCACCCAGAAGCCGGCGTCGATGAAGCGGTGCACGTCGACCGCAACGCTGCCCGGGCACTGGCCCTGGCACTCGGGCGTCCAGCCGTTCGGGAAGCGCGCCCGGGTCAGCGCGAAGCCGTGACCGTTGAGGACGAGCGCGTGCTTCGCGGCCGGGTCGATCACGGCCGGCTCGAACACCGTGATCGCGATCGCCTCGGCCGGCTCGCCGGCAGGCGCGGGGTGCTGTGCCGTCAGCACGATGTCGTACCACTGGCCGCCGGCGGAGCTCGGGTCGATCTCGCTGCCGCCGAGCTGTGCGTGCGCCGCTTCGGCGGTGAACGCGAGAGCGCCGAGGGTCAGCGCGGCCAGCGCGGCGTGCCGGGCGGTGTCGCTCGAGCGTCTCGTCCGATTCCGTCGCAGGGCCATCAGCGCGACGATCCCGGCCGCCAGCGTCGACCCCAGGCCCGGCTCCGGCAGCGGCGTGGTCGCGATGCGGAAGCCGAGCACGCGGTTCTCGTTCGACGGCGTGCTCGGGTTTCGGTCGGCAGCCGCGAGCTCGCCCGCGCCCTCGCTCCAGTTACCGCCCCGCGTCAGGCGCTTCTCTCCGTCGATCGGCTC
>CAZQYK010000035.1:0-6384 GCA_964597285.1 uncultured Spirochaetales bacterium | reverse complement strand
CCGTCGGCGAGCCGCAGCAGCGGCGCGCCGACCGCGACGGTCTCGCCCTCGGACGCGAGCAGCTCCTCGACGACGCCGGCGACCGGCGCCGGGATCTCGGCGTCGACCTTGTCGGTCGTCACCTCGACCAGCGGCTGGTCGGCCTCGACGCGGTCCCCCTCCTTCACCAGCCAGCGCGAGATCGTCCCCTCGACGACGCTCTCGCCCAGCGCCGGCAGCTCGACCTCGATCGCCATGCGCGCGCTTCCCCCCGGCCCGCCGCCCGCTCGCGGCGCGGGCCGGCTCCTCTCGCATCGGCCGCGTCGGCCGCGCGCTTGAAGGGCCACGCGCCGGTCGCGGAGCGGCGGGGCGGCGCGAGCGCCGCGAGACCGCAGCCGACCGGCTCGACGCGCTACGCGCCGGTCGCGGAGCGGCGGCGCGCGGCGAGCGCGAGCGCGGCGAGGCCACAGGCGACGAGCGCGCCGCTCGCCGGCTCGGGCAGCGCGGTGACGTTGTCGACGCCGAGCACCGCGTCGACGGCCGACGGCGAGCCCGGCGGGTCGAGCGGACTCGGGTCGTGGCGCAGCAGCAGGCGCTCGGCGCCCTGGAGCGTCGCGAGGAACGAGTCGCTGCCGAGCACGCGCGTCATCACCGACTCGTCGAGCGTGAAGGTCGCGCTGACCCAGCCGCTGCCGGCCAAGAGCGTCGTCGGCGCGCTCGAGGCCCACGCGGTGCAGGAGTTGCCGCCGAACGCACAGCCCGGCGTGAACAGCACGACGCGCAGGCTGACCGGGTCGGGTCCGAAGTTGTTCAGGTCGAGACGCAGCGAGCCGACGCCGGCGGCGTCGTAGTCTCCGGACCACTGCGCGGTGTTGAAGGCGCCGAGCGAGAAGCCCGAGGAGTCGAGCTCGAGGTAGCGGTCGCCGGCGCCGGCCGGGCCGCCAGTCGCGACGTTCGTCGGGCTCGAGCCGCCCTGCCAGCCCTGGAGCGTTCCGTCCTGGAAGTCGTCGATCTGGCCCAGCGAGATCGCGGCGGCCGCGACGGGCGGCAGCGCAGCGAGCGGCAGCGCAGCGAAGGCGGCGAGAGCGAGAGCACGGGAGCGAATCTGCACGACGATCCTCCGTCCGGAGCCCCCCTCCCCGACATCCGTGGGTTTCAGGCGATCGGCTTCTCGACGACCGGCAGCGCGAGCTCCGCGGTCTCGCGGTGGCGGCCGGCGCTCGGCACGCGCTCCTGCTGCACGCGGGCCTGGAGCTTGATCAGGCCGTCGATCACCGCCTCGGGCCGCGGCGGACAGCCCGGGACGTAGACGTCGACCGGGATGATCGTGTCGATGCCCTGCACGGTCGCGTAGTTGTTGTACGGGCCGCCCGAGCAGACGCAGGCGCCGAACGCGTACACCCACTTCGGCTCGGCCATCTGGTCGTAGACCTTCTTCAGGATCGGCGCCTGGCGATGGGTGATCGTGCCGACGACCATCAACAGGTCGGCCTGGCGCGGCGAGAAGCGCGGCAGCGCGCAGCCGAAGCGGTCGATGTCGTAGCGCGGCCCGGCGACCGACATGAACTCCATGCCGCAGCAGGCCGTGACGAAGGGATACAGGAACATCGAGTACTTGCGGCCCCAGTTCAGCACCGCGTCGACGCTCGTCGTCAGGTACGAGTCACCGCCCTGGCGCAGGAACTCGACCGCGCGCTGGGTGTGGCGGCGCTTCATCTCGTCGGCGGGGACCGGGTTCGGAATCGCCTTGCGCAGGTTGTCGACGGGCATGGGCGGAAGATAGCGTTCCCGCGATGAGCGGCCCGACCCTGCTGGCCTGGTGCGTGCACGCCTTCACCGCGAGCGGCGCCGCGCTGGCGGTGCTCGCGCTCTGGGAGCTCGGCCGCGGCGGCTTCGACACCGCGGCGATCTGCATGCTCGGGGCGCTGTCGATCGACTCGGTCGACGGCGCGCTCGCGCGCCGCGTCCGGGTCGCCGAGCGGGTGCCCCGGATCGACGGCCGGCGGCTCGACGACGTCGTCGACTACCTGAACTACGCGATCGTGCCGGCGCTCTTCCTGCTGGCGACCGGCGCGCTCGCGCACTGGGGCCTCGCGGCGCTGGTCGCGCTCGCAAGCGCGTACGGCTTCGCCCAGCGCGACGCGAAGACACCCGACGACTTCTTCCTCGGCTGGCCGTCCTACTGGAACGTCTTCGCGCTCTACGCGTGGCAGCTCGAGCTCTCGCCGGCCGCGACCGGCGCGCTCGTCGCGCTGCTCGCCGTCGCGGTCTTCGTGCCCCTCAAGTACGTCTACCCGAGCCGGCTGCGCCGCTTCCGGGCCGCGACGGCGCTGGGCGGCACCGTCTGGGTCTGGGCGATGGCGTGCGCGGTGTGGTTCCCGGACGCGGCGGAGCGCGTGCGGCTCGTCGAGCTCTCGCTCGCGTTCCCAGCCTGGTACCTCGCGCTCTCGGCGTGGCTCGGCGGCTGGCTCCGCGCGCCCGAGCGGACCGTATGAGCCCGCCGCTTGGCTTGCTGCTGATCAACCTCGGGACGCCCGACGCCCCGCGCCCGCGCGAGGTGCGCCGCTACCTGCGCGAGTTCCTCGGCGACCCGCGCGTGATCGACCTGCCGGCGCCGGCGCGCTGGCTGCTGCTCGAGGGGGCGATCCTGCCGTTCCGTCCGCGACGCTCGGCGGCCCAGTACGCGAAGATCTGGACGCCGGAAGGCTCGCCGCTGCTCGTGCACGGCCGCGCGCTGCGCGACCGCGTCGCCGAGCGCCTCGGCCACGGCTGGGCCGTCGCGCTCGGCATGCGCTACGGCCGGCCGTCGCTGCGCGAGGCGCTGCGCCGGCTCGAGGAGCGCGGCGCGCGCGAGGTGCTCGCGCTGCCGCTCTTCCCGCAGTACGCGTCGTCGTCGACCGGATCGGCGCTCGAGGCACTGTTCGCCGAGCCGGCCGCGGCGAGGCTCTCGCGCGTGCGCGCGCAAGGCCCGTTCTGGGATGCGCCCGGCTTCGCGCGCGCGTGGCGCGCCGTCGCCGCGCCGGCGCTCGACGACTTCCGGCCCGACCACGTGCTGTTCTCGTACCACGGCCTGCCCGAGCGCCAGATCCGCGCCGCCGACCGCAGCGGCGACCACTGCCTCGCGAGCGCCGACTGCTGCGCGCCGCTGCGCGGCCCGGGCCACCACTGCTACCGCGCGCAGTGCTACGCGACGACCGACGCGCTGGTGGGCGCGCTCGGCCTCGACCCGGCGCGCACGTCGACCGCGTTCCAGTCGCGGCTCGGCGCGACGCCGTGGATTCGCCCGTACACCGACCTCGTGCTGCCCGAGCTCGCCGCGCGCGGCGTCCGGCGGCTCGCGGTCGCGTGCCCGTCGTTCGTCGCCGACTGCCTCGAGACGCTCGAGGAGATCGGAATCCGCGCGCGCGAGCAGTGGCGCGGGCTCGGCGGCGAGGCGCTCGCGCTCGTGCCCTGCCCGAACGCCGAGCCGGCCTGGGTCGACGCGGTCGCGGAGCTCGTGCGCTACGCGAGCGAAGCGGGCCCAAGTGCCCGCTCTGCCGCCGTGATTCCCGACGCGAGCGCGTCCGACACGCTGACGCCGGCGACGTAGCTCCCGGCCAGCGCGAGCCCCGGGAGAGCGTCGAGACGCGACCCGATCCACGCCATGCGTCCGGCGTGGTCGCGGCCCGGCTGGGGCACCGCGCGCACCCAGCGGATCAGCGCGAGCGGCGGCGGCGGCGCGTCGCGGAGCCCGAGCGTGCGGTCGAGGTCCTCGGCGAGCCGCGCGATCAGCACGTCGTCGGGCTGGTGCACCGCGTCGGGCCAGCGCACGCCGCCGAGCATGCAGTGCAGCAGCTCGTGGCCCGCCGGCGCGCGCCCGTCGAAGAACTGGCTGACGAACAGGCAGCCGAGCAGCCCGAGCTTCTCCTCGCGCGGCACGAGGAAGCCGAAGCCCTCGATCGGCTGGCGCGTGCGGCCGGCCGGCAGACCGACCGGCGCGACGACGATCGGCGCGTACGGGATGCCCTCGAGCGCGTTCGCGAGCTCGGCGTCGACGCCGCGCAGCACCTCGGCCGCGGCCGGCGCCGGCGCCGCGACGACGACGCGCTCGGCCGACAGCGTCGTGTCGCCGCTCGGGCTCGTGACGTCGACGCGCCAAAGGTCGGCGTCGCGCGCGACGCGGGTCACGCGGCTGCCGAGCGCCGGCGGCTCGGCGAGGCCTTCGGCGAGCTTGCGCGCGAAGGGCCCGAAGCCGTGCGTCCCGCCGTGGCTGCCGCGCAGCCCGCGGCGGCCGCGGCGGCCGGCGAGCGTCAGCAGGCCGCCGAGCGCGATCGAGCCGAAGCGCTCCTCGAGCTCGACGAGGCGCGGGAACACCGCGGCCGCGCCGAGCTGGTCCTCGTCGCCGGCGTACACGCCGGTGAGGAACGGCCCGACGAGCCCACGCGCGACGTCGTCGCCGAGTCGCCGCCCGACGAACTCGGCGACCGACTCGCCGCGGCCCGGCCCGCGGCGGCGCAGCGGCTCGGTCAGCACCCGCAGCTTCCCGCGCAGCGGCACGAGCCCCGTCGTCGCGAGGCCGGCTAGCGAGCTCGGCACGCGTCGCAGCCGGCCGTCGCGGTACAGGTAGCGGCGCCGAGCGGCCGGCGCGGCCGGGCG
Source organism: uncultured Spirochaetales bacterium (assembly GCA_964597285.1). Taxonomy (GTDB): domain Bacteria; phylum Myxococcota_A; class UBA9160; order UBA9160; family SMWR01; genus JAHEJV01. The sequence goes on along the minus strand of CAZQYK010000035.1, from coordinate 1,770 downwards.
CAGCGCGCCGAGCAGCTGGCGGCGGTCGAGGAAGTCGCGCATCGCCGGCTTCACGAGCGTCGTGTTCGGCCCGCTCTCGACGACGAATCCCTTCCAGTGGTTCGTGCGCAGCACGCCGCCGGGCCGGTCGGCCGGGTCGATCGCGAGCACCTCGCAGCCGGCCGACTGCAGCTCGAGCGCCGCCGCGAGACCGGCGATTCCCGCGCCCACGACCACGGCGTCGACGTGCGGCGTCCCCACGGGCCGGGAGCTTCGCGCAAGAGCGCGCTGCCGCAACCGTCAAGCGCGGCGGGAGCCGCGCGCGGAGCGAGGCGAAGCCGAGCGGAGTCGAACGGTGGCCTCCGCTTCCGCAGGTTCGCGATCTCTCGCCGGATCCCCGGGTTGGGCTCCTAGACGGTCTTGCTGAACATCCGCGCGCCCGAGCGCTGCTGCTCCGGCAGATAGGCGTCGAAGGCCATCGCGACGTTGCGCACGAGCAGCCGTCCGGTCGGCGTGACGCGCAGGCTGCCGTCCGCGTCGATCTCGACGAGCCCGTCGTCCCGAGCCGGCGCGAGCGCGGCGAGCTCGGCCGCGTAGACGCCGGCGAGCTCGCGGCCGAAGCTCTCCTCGAACTCGCGCGCGCGCAGCTCGCCGTGGCACAGGATCCGGCCGATGATCCAGCGCCGCTCGAGGTCGGCGCGCGACAGCCGGTGGCCGCGCATCGTCGCGACACCCTCCTCGTCGACCGCCTTCTCCCACGCGGCGAGGTCGCGGTGCGACTGCGCGTAGCTCGCTCGCAGCTCGCTGATCGCCGACGGCCCGAAGCCGATCAGGTCGACGCCGGCCTGGGTCGTGTGGCCCATGAAGTTGCGGCGCAGCGTGCGGTCGGCGACGGCCTTCGCGAGCTCGTCGTCGGGCCGCGCGAAGTGGTCGAGGCCGATGAAGCGGTAGCCGGCGCCGAGGAAGCGCCGGATCGCCGCGAGCAGGATCTCGAGCTTCGTCGCCGCGTCGGGCAGGTCCTGGCGCTCGAAGCCGCGCTGCTGCTTCGCGAGCCACGTGACGTGCGCGTAGGAGTAGAGGGCGATCCGGTCCGGGCCGATCGCGAAGAGCGCGTCGAGCGTGTGCTCGAAGCTCTCGACGCTCTGGTACGGCAGCCCGTAGATCAGGTCGAAGTTCACGCTCTCGAAGCCGGCGTGGCGCGCCCACTCGACGAGCCGCGCCGTGCCGGCCGCCGGCTGGATGCGGTGGATCGCCCGCTGCACGCGCGGGTCGAAGTCCTGCACGCCCATCGAGATGCGGTTGAAGCCGCAATCGGCCAGCGCCTCGACGTGGGCGCGCGTCGTGACGCGCGGGTCGACCTCGATCGACACCTCGGCGTCGTCGCGCAGCGGAAACGCGTCCGACACCGCGCGGAAGAGCCGCCGCACCTGGTCGGGGTCGAGCCAGGTCGGCGTGCCGCCGCCCCAGTGCAGCTGCGTCGCCGCGCGCGGCACGCGCGTGGCGGCCCGCACCGCGGCGACCTCGCGCTCGATCACGTCGAGGAAGGCCGGCGCGCGGTCGTGGTCGCGCGTGATCACCTTGTTGCAGGCGCAGAAGTGGCACAGGCTGTCGCAGAACGGGACGTGCACGTAGAGCGAGAGCCCGTCGCTGGCCTCGACCTCGCCGTCGGCGAGGTCGTCGCGGTACTCGGCCGGGCCGTAGTCCTCCTTCCAGACCGGCGCTGTCGGGTAGCTCGTGTAGCGCGGGCCGTCGATCGCGTAGCGGGGCAGCAGCTCGGCGACGCGCTCGAGG
>CAZQYK010000034.1:0-4647 GCA_964597285.1 uncultured Spirochaetales bacterium | reverse complement strand
AGCGCCACCGCGAGCGCGATCGCGCGCCGGCCCGGTCGGTCAGTGCGAGCCATGCTCCCCCCCGTCGCGCCCGACGCCGATCTCGAGCGCCGCGTCGGCCACCGCGTCGGCGCGCAGCTCGATCTCGAGCGCCGCCGGGGGCAGCCGCGGGTGCCACGCGCGCAGCGTCGCGGGCCCCGGCGGCAGGTCGCTCAGCGCGAAGCGGCCGGACGCGTCGGCGCGCGTCCACGGGCCCGGGGCGGCGAACACCGTCGCGCTCTCGTCGGAGCCGAGCAGGTGGATCTCGATCGGCCCGGCGCGGTCGACGCGGATCGCCGCGCTCGAGCCGTCGGCGAGGCGCGCGACGCGTCCGATCGCCGGCGCCGACAGAACGACGGCGCGGCCGGCGCGGTTCGCGATCCGCAGCGTGCCGCCGGCGCCGAGCGCCGCGAGGCGAGGCGCGAGCCGGGGGCCGGCGAGGCCGTCCTCGACCGCGAGCTCGGCGTCGCCGCCGGGCGCCGAGGCGCCGTCGACGTAGACCACCGTGAAGCCCGGCGCCGAGTAGTCGACGAGCCGCACGTCGCGCAGGCGACGGTCGGCGTACGCGTCGGGCGCCGCGTCGGCCGGCGCTGCGGCGTGTGGCACGAGGCGGACGCTTCCGGCGACGCCGGCGCGGCCGGGCGCCGGCGCGCTCGGCGCCGACGCGCAGCCCGCCGCCAGCGCGATCCCGACGGCGATCCCGACGACACGAGCGCGCATCCGATTGCCCCACTCTCCGGCGGCTCCGCGTCGTGCGCCGCGCTCCTCGTCGGTTCGGAAGCCGGGGCCGGGACTTGAGCCGGTCGCCTGCGCGCGGGCCCGCGGCTCCGGCGATGCGGCCGGTGCGGAAGCCGGGCGCGCTCGTCGACTAGTGGGGCGCCGCGGCCTTCAGCAGCTCCGCGAGCAGCCGGTACTCGTCGGCGCACGGCGAGCTCGGGCGCCACGCGAGGCCGATCGTCCGGTGCGGGGCCGGCTTTCGGAACGGCACGACGGCGAGGTTCTCGACCTTGCCCTCGACCGCGAGCGCGAGCTCCGGCAGCAGCGTCACGCCGGCGCCGCCGGCCACCATCTGCACGAGCGTCGGCAGGCTGCTCGCGCGGAAGTCGCCCTGCTCCTCGGCGCCGATCTGGTTGCAGTAGACGAGCGCCTGCTCGCGCAGGCAGTGGCCGTCCTCGAGCAGCAGGATCGGCTCGCCGGCGAGCTCGTCCTCGCCGAGGCGGCGGCGCTTCGCGAGGCGGTGGTCGGCCGGGAGCGCGACGACGAAGGGGTCGCGGAAGAGCGGCAGCGTCTCGACCGCGCCGAGCCGCGCCTCGAGCGCCAGCAGCAGCAGGTCGAGCTCGCCGCGCCCGAGCCGCTCGAGCAGGTCGGCCGTGCGGCCCTCGTGGAGCTGGAACGCGAGCTCCGGGTAGCGCTCGCACACGCGCGGCAGCGCCCGCGGCAGGAGGTACGGGGCGACGGTCGGGATCACGCCGAGCCGGATGCGGCCGCTCAGCGGGCGGCCGTGCACGCGCGCCGCCTCGACGAGCAGGCCGGCCGCCGCGAGCACCTCGCGCGCGCGGCGCACGATCTCCTCGCCGGCCGCGGTCGGCAGCACCTTGCGGCGGTCGCGCTCGAACAGCCGCACGCCGAGCAGCGCCTCGAGCTGCTGGAGCTGCGCCGACAGGCCCGGCTGGGACACGTGGCACGCCCGCGCAGCCGCGTGGAAGCTGCGGTGGTCGGCGACGGCGACCGCGTACTCGAGCTGGCGCAGCGTCGGGAGCATGGGCATTCAAAGTTATCACAGGAACATCGACAATCAATTGGAATTATCAGAAGAGATGTCCCATCCTTCCCGGCGAAGGAGGACTCCTCGCCATGGCGGACAAAACGGTCGTCGACGCGCTGTCGCGGCTGCTCGCGGACAGCTACACGCTCTACCTGAAGACCCACAACTACCACTGGAACGTGACCGGCCCGATGTTCAACACGCTGCACACGCTCTTCGAAACCGAGTACACCGAGCTGGCGCTCGCGGTCGACGAGATCGCGGAGCGGATCCGCGCGGTCGGCGCGCGCGCGCCGGGCAGCTACAGCGAGTTCGCCGACCTCTCCAAGGTGCGCGAGGACACGGGCTCGCCGGACGCGGTGAAGATGATCGAGGCGCTCGCGAAGGACCAGGGAACCGTCGTCGAGGGCGCGAAGCGTCTGGTGAAGGCGGCCGAGGCGGCCGGCGACCAGGCGAGCGCCGATCTCGGCGTGCGGCGCATCGACGTCCACGAGAAGAACGCCTGGATGCTGCGCAGCCACCTGGAGTAGCGCGCGGCGATGGCGACGCGGCGCGAGAGCGACAGCCTCGGGAGCGTCGAGGTGCCGGCCGACGCCTACTGGGGCGCCCAGACGCAGCGCAGCCTCGAGCACTTCGCGATCGGCGGCGAGCGGCTGCCGATCGCGTTCGTGCGCGCCTACGCGCGCGTGAAGCGCGCCGCCGCGCGGGTGAACGCCGCGCTCGGCGAGCTCTCGGCCGAGCGCGCCGGGTGGATCGAGCGCGCCGCCGGCGAGGTCGTCGACGGCGCGCTCGACGATCACTTCCCGCTGCGCGTCTGGCAGACCGGCTCCGGCACGCAGACGAACATGAACCTGAACGAGGTGATCGCGAACCGCGCGAACGCGCTCGCCGGCGGCCGGCGCGGCGACAAGCATCCGGTGCACCCGAACGACCACGTCAACCGCGGCCAGTCGACCAACGACACCTTCCCGACCGCGATGCACGTCGCCGCCGCGCTCGAGCTGCGCGACGCGCTCTTCCCGGCGCTCGACGCGCTGCTCGAGACGCTCGACCGCAAGGCCGCCGAGCACCGCGACGTCGTCAAGATCGGCCGCACCCACCTGCAGGACGCGACGCCACTGACGCTCGGCCAGGAGATCGGCGGCTGGGCCGCGCAGCTGCGCCTGGCGCGGCGCGCGGTCGACGCCGCGCTGCCGCTGCTCCACGAGCTCGCGATCGGCGGCACCGCGGTCGGCACCGGCCTCAACGCCCATCCGCGCTTCGGCACCGAGGTGGCGCGCGCGCTCGCCGGCGAGACCGGGCTGCCCTTCGTCGACGCGCCGGACAAGTTCGCCGCGCTCGCCGGCCACGAGGCCTTCGCGGCTCTCTCGGGCGGGCTCGCGACGCTCGCGGGATCGCTGTGGAAGGTCGCCAACGACGTGCGCTGGCTCGCGTCGGGGCCGCGCAGCGGGCTCGGCGAGCTGCGCATCCCGGCCAACGAGCCGGGCTCGTCGATCATGCCCGGCAAGGTCAACCCGACGCAGGCCGAGGCGCTGATCATGGTGTGCCTGCAGGTGCTCGGCAATCACACGACGGTGTCGGTCGCGGCGAGCCAGGGCAGCTTCGAGCTCAACGTCTGCAAGCCGGTGATCCTGTACGACACGCTCCAGTCGATCGCGCTGCTCGCCGACGCGTCGCTCGGCTTCGACGCGCACTGCGTGCGCGGTCTCGAGGCGCGGCGCGACGAGATCGCGCGCCACGTCGAGCGCTCGCTGATGCTCGTCACCGCGCTCGCGCCCCGCATCGGCTACGACGCCGCGGCGCGCGTCGCGAAGAAGGCGCACGACGAAGGCACGTCGCTGCGCGAGGCGGCGCTCGCGCTCGGCGCCGTCTCGGCCGAGGACTTCGACGCGTGGGTGCGGCCCGAGCGCATGCTCGGCCCGGACGCGGGCGACGACGACGGGTGCTGAGCGGGCCGCTCCGGTCGGAGCCGGCTGAAGTCAGCGCGGGGCCTGGATCCGCCCCGCGCCCAGCGCCGTCTCCGCGTCCGACGCGTCGCCGTCGCGCGGCGGGATGCCCTGCTGGAGCAGCGAGTCGGGGTCCGCGGGCCGGCGCGGCGACACGAGCCACAGGCGCAGCAGATGGCGCTTGCGCTCGGGCGCGTCCCAGTCCTCGTACTCGGTGCGCGCGTGCAGGATCACGGCGTTGTTCAGCCACTGGATGTCGCCGGGACGGAACTCCATGTCGAGATGCACGTCGGGGTCGGCGGCGATCGCGTCGATCAGGTCGATCGCCTCGCGCTGCGCGGCGGCCAGGCGCGGCGCCTCGGGGTGACGCTGCGAGCCGCGGATGTACCAGCCGATGTAGAAGGTCGCGAGGCGGCCGTCCTGGCGCCGGCAGATCGGCAGCGCGAAGAAGGGCGGCTCGCCGGGGCGCTCCTCGCCGTTGCGGTCGAAGGGGAAGGGCTCGTGCAGCACCGGCACGAGCTCGGGCCGGCGCCGTGCGACCTCGTCGACGACGGCGAGCGAGCTCGCGATGCGGCTCGTACCGCCGGACTTCGCGCCGCGCAGGCAGAGCAGGCCGATCGTGTCGGCGCCGTCGGTGTGGAAGCCGAGGCGCTCGCGCGTCTTGTACAGGCGCAGCGTCGGGTCGCGGCGCGCGGCGCCGACGTCGCGCACGTGGCCGAGCAGGTCGCCGGCGGTGTTCTGCGAGATCGCGCGGCCCATGTGGAGGCCGAGGCCCCAGTAGGCGAGCGCGGCGTCCTGGTCGCCGTAGCGCTCGACCGGCACGCCGCGCACGAGCACGAAGCCGCGCCCGGCATCGAGCGCGTCGAGCCAGCGGTCGACCGCCGGCGCGAGCGCGCCGAGAGGGAAGTCGCCGCGCTC
>CAZQYK010000033.1:0-9073 GCA_964597285.1 uncultured Spirochaetales bacterium | reverse complement strand
GGGCTCGGCGACGAGGTCGGCGAGCGGGTCGACTGGCCCTGACCGGGTGTGGCGCGGCGGCGCGAGGCCGGCCGCGTGGGGTAGCGTGGGGGCGGGAGGACGCCCCGATGGTCGCCGTCGCGCTCGTGTTCAGCCTCGCCGTCGCGGCGCTCGGCGCGCTCGGGGTCGCGTCGCCGGCGCGGCTGCTCGACGTCGTGCGCCGCTTCCAGTCGCCGATGGGCGTGTACGCGGCGACGGCGATCCGCGTCGTGTACGGGCTCGCGATCTTCCTCGCGGCGCCGGCGTCGCGCGCGCCCGGGCTGCTCCAGGTGCTCGGCCTCGTGATCGGCGTCGCGGGCCTGATCACGCCGCTCGTCGGGCTCGAGCGCTTCCGCCGGCTGATCGACTGGTGGGCCGCGCACGGCCCGGCCTTCGTGCGCGGCTGGGCGGCGTTCGCGCTCGCGTTCGGCCTCGGTGTCGCGTGGGCGCTGGTGGGCTAGGCGGGGGGCTCGAGCCGCTGGCCGACGGCCTGTGGACGGCCTGGCGGCCCCAGACCTTCTACGGGCTTCCGGTCGGGACGCGGATGACGGTCGTGCGGCTGGCCGACGGGCGGCTGCTGCTGCACTCGCCGGTCGCGCTCGACGCGGCGCTGCGCACCGAGCTCGACGCGGCGGGCCGCGTCGCGTTCGCGGTGGCGCCGAACCGCCTGCACCATCTCCACGCCGGCGACGTCGCGCGCGCCTATCCCGGCGCGCGGCTGTGGGTCGCGCCCGGCCTCGAGCGCAAGCGCCCCGACCTCGCGTTCGAGGCGCTGCTCGGCGACGACGCGCCGCCCGAGTGGCGCGGCGAGGTCGACCAGGCCTTCTTCCGCGGCCGCCCGTACGAGAACGAGGTGGCGTTCTTCCACCGCGCGAGCCGCACGCTGCTGCTGTGCGACCTCGCGTTCAACTTCGGCCCGGGCGCGGCGGCGCCGACGCGCTGGCTGATGAAGCTGATCCGCAGCATGGGCTTCGGGCCGTCGAAGCTCGACCCGCTGCTGACCCGCGACCGCGCGGCCGCGCGCGCGAGCCTCGAGCGGATCCTCGCGTGGGACTTCGACCGCGTCGTCGTCGCGCACGGCGACGTGCTCGAGCGCGGCGGCCGCGAGCGGCTGCGCGAGGGCTACGCGTGGCTGCTCGACGGGCGGTGATGCGGGCGGCGCCCGAGGAGTACCGGCGGCTCGAGCTGCGGGCGCACGCGCTGCTCGAGGGCGTGCCGCTGCACGACGTGTGGGTGGTCGACCTGCCCGGCGGAGGGCCCGGCCGCAGCGTGCTCGACGTCCAGTCGCTCTTCGCCGGCGACGGACTGCGCGAGACGCCCGCCGCGGTGCGAGCGCTCTTCGCGTTGCGAAGGGGCCTCGGCCGTGCGCTCGGCTGGGACCGCGATCCGCCGCGCGGGTCGGAGCGCAGCTTCCTCCACGCGATTCCGGCGAGCGACCGCGAGAGCTCGCTCGTGCCGCCGGGCACGCGCCAGGGCCCCTTCCGCGTGCTCTTCGTCTCGCCGCGCGAGGCGATCGCCGAGGTGCTGAACGCGACGGTGCACGCCTTCTCGGTGCAGGCGCTGGTCGAGCGCGACTCGGGCTACCGGCTCTACTGGGCGATCCACGTGCTTCCGGTGGGTCGGATCACGCGCTGGTACATGCGCGCGATCGATCCGTTCCGGCGCTGGGTCGTGTATCCGGCCCTGCTGCGGCGCCTGCGCTCGGCGTGGGAGCGAGACGCTGCCGTGCGCGAGACGGGGCGCGGGCGGCGATGAGGATCGCGCTGCTCGGCAACGCGGGCTCGGGCAAGAGCACGCTCGCGCGGCGACTGATCGGCGAGCGCAACGACGTCGCGCGCCTGTCGCTCGACGAGGTCGCGTGGCGCGAGGGCACGGCCGAGCGGGTTCCGCTCGCCGAGAGCCTCGCGCGCCTCGACGCCTTCACGGCGCGCCACGACGCGTGGATCGTCGAGGGCTGCTACGGCGGCCTCGTCGAGGCGGCGCTGCCGCACTGCGACGAGCTGCGCTTCCTGAACCCCGGCGCCGAGGTCTGCGTCGCGCACTGCCGCGCGCGCCCGTGGGAGCCCGAGAAGTTCGCGTCGCCCGCCGAGCAGCAGGAGATGCTCGAGACGCTGGTCGACTGGGTCCGCGCGTACGAGACGCGCGACGACGAGTGCGGCCTCGCGCGCCATCGCGAGATCTTCGACGCGTTCGGCGGGCGCAAGCGCGAGTATCGCCGCGTCGCCGACTACGACCAGCCGCCGCCCGAGCCGGGCTGGCTGCGGCGGAGGATCGCCGCGACGGAAGCGCGGCTGACCGACGCGCGCGCGCTCGGGCGCACGCTCGAGCACCTCGTCGCCGAGGGAAGCCTCGCCGAGCGCGACGCGGCGGCACTGCGCGAGCGGCTGCCGGGCCAGCTCGCCGGCGCGCGCTACGTGCTGCGCCACCTCGCCGCGCACCTCGCGATCGGCGTGATCTTCGCGTTCGACGTCGTGCCCCTCCCGCTCGGCACGATCGCGCGCGTCGCGTGGGTCGCCGGGAACCGCGCCGCCGAGACGCTGCGCGGCGCTCGCGCGCGCGCGCGCGTCCACTCGCTCGGCGTGCTGCTCGTCGCGGCGATTCCGTGGTTCGGCTACGCGGCCTATCTGCTGCCGCTGCGCCGCCGCCACGCCGACCTCGCGTTCGCGCTCGCGAACCACACCTGGCTCGAGCGCTCGGGGCGCAGCTACGAGGCCTTCCTCGCCGACGCGCGCGCGCCGGTGCGGCGCCTCGGTCGCTGGCTCGTGCCGCACGCCGCCGCGCGCGGCGCACGGCCGGAGGCGGCGGCCGAGCTGGGGTAGGATGCCCCCCGATGAGCCTCGAGCCCGATCCCTGGCGCGTGCCCGAGTCTTCGCTCGATCGCGGCGCGCCCGAGGACGAGCTCGCCGGACGCGGCACGCGCCTCGCGGCCCAGATCGTCGACACGCTGCTCGCGATGGTCTTCTTGCTGCCGCTGATGTTCTGGTTCGGCGTCTTCGACGGCCATCCGGACGTGCGGCCGCCGTCGGCGCTCGACCAGCTCTCGCTCAGCGTGTTCAGCTTCGCGGTGTTCCTCGCGCTGCACGGCTACCTGCTGATGACGCGCGGCCAGACGATCGGCAAGTGGCTGCTCGGCATCCGGATCACCCGGCCCGACGGCGCCCTCGCGAGCCTCGGCCGCCTCGTCGGGCTGCGCTACCTGCCGTTGTGGGTCGTCGCCTACGTGCCGATCGCCGGCCAGGTCTTCGCGCTCGCCGACGCGCTGTTCATCTTCACGAAGAGCCGCCGCTGCCTGCACGACCACATCGCCGGCACGATCGTCGTGCGCGTCGCCTGAGAGGCGAGAGAGGCTAGGCGGCGTCGCGCGGGCAGGCCGTGGTACCGTGGTAGAGTGGGACCCGCAGCAGCGGAGGGGCGCGCCATCGAGAGCTGGATCCTCACGCGCGGCTGGGCGATCGCCCTCGGCGTCGCGCTGCTCGCCCATGCGCTCCCGCCGACGATGCCGCCGGCGTCCACGCGGGTGCTGCTGCTGACCCGCGACCTCGCGCTCGTCGCGGCGGGCTTCGTGCTGCTCGCGCTCGGCCTGCGCCGGGTGCGCGCGCGGGGCGCGTCGCTGGCGACGCTCGCGTACCCGATCGGCGGCGCCCTGCTCTTCGGCGCGATGCTCGTGAGCACGGTCGTCGCGCGCGCGGCGGTCGCGGCGAAGCTCGAGGCGTTCGCGCCCGAGGTGCCGTCGCAGCTCGCGTTCCAGGTCGAGGCGCTCGGAAAGCTGCGCTTCGTCTGGATCGTCCTCGCGGTGGTGGCCGCGGCGCTCGGGCTGCTGACCCCGGTGCGCCGCGAGCCGCCCGCCGTGGACGCCGAGCCGCCCGCCGGCGACGGCGAGCCGCCCGCTGGCGACGCGCCGCCCCCGAGCGGGACCCCCTAGACCACCTCGCGCAGCCGGCCGGTCTGGACGTCGTAGACGAAGCCGCGCACCGCGTCGCGGTGCGGCACGAACGGGCTCGACCGGATGCGCGCGATCGACTGGCGCACGTTGCGCTCGAGGTCGGCGAAGGTGTCGAACGCGAACGGCGGCCGCACGCCGGTCTCCGCCTCGATCGCGTCCTTCAGCTCGGCGTCGGTGACGGTGAGCAGGCCGCACTCGCTGTGGTGGATCAGCATGACCTCGCGCGTGCCGAGGAGGCGCTGCGAGATCACGAGCGAGCGGATCACGTCGTCGGTGGCGACGCCTCCGGCGTTGCGGATCACGTGCGCATCGCCGAGGCGGAGCCCGAGCAGCGCGTGCACGTCGAGGCGCGCGTCCATGCACGACACCACCGCGAGCTGGCGCACCGGCGGCGGCGTCAGCCCCGTCGCGGCGAGGCCGGCGGCGTAGGCCGCGTTGCGCTCGATGCAGTCGTCGATTGCGCTCTTGCCGCTCATGGTCTCCCCGGTCGAGTTCGCGAGCAGTGTGGGTGCGTTCGCAAATCGACACGAGCCGGAACCCACCGCGCCGCCCGCAGTGGTAGCCTCGCGGCGGCGGCGACGGCAAGGGAGAGCGGTGAGCGGCGATCCCGACGGATTCCTCCGCGCGTGGCACCGCGCCGTGGAGGCGCGCGACACCGCGGCGCTCGCGCCGCTGCTCGCCGACGAGGTCGTGCTCGGCGCGCCGCCGTACTGGCAGCCCTTCGAGGGCCGCGCGCTCGTGCAGCACCTGCTCGGGCTGATCCTCGAGACGATCGAGGGCTTCACCTATCACCGCCAGTGGCGCGACGGCCGCGAGATCGCGCTGGAGTTCACCGGCCGCGTCGGCGGGCTCGAGCTCCAGGGCATCGACCTGATCTCGCTCGACGAGCGCTCCGCGATCCGCCGCCTCGACGTGTTGATGCGCCCGGCCAACGCCGTCGACGCGCTGCGCGACGCGATCGCGCCGCGGATGGCCGCGTACCTCGCCGGCCGCGACCGGGCCTGACGCGCCGCGCGGGCGCCGCCGGCTTGCCGGCCCCCCGCCCCCTCCGTATATTCCGCCTCCCCTTCGAATCCCCTGCGGGGCCCCACACTCCGGGCCCGTCGCACGAGAGGCGCGCCGTGGCGATCGAGCTCCTGTGCCGCAAGATCGGCATGACCCAGGTCTTCAGCGAGGCGGGCGAGTGCATCCCGGTGACGGTGCTCGACGCCGGCTCGAACCGGGTCGTGCAGAAGAAGACCCCCGAGCGCGACGGCTACAGCGCGATCCAGCTCGGGTTCGGCGAGCGCGCGCTGCGCCACACGACGAAGCCCATGCAGGGCCACTTCGAGAAGGCCGGCGTCGGGCCGCAGCGCGTGCTGCGCGAGAGCCGCGTCGCGCCCGAGGAGCTCGAGCAGTACGAGGTGGGCCAGGAGATCGGCGTCGACATCTTCGAGGCCGGGCAGCGCGTCGACGTCTGCGGCGTCTCGAAGGGGCGCGGCACGGCCGGCGTCGTGAAGCGCCACGGCTTCGCGATCAAGCGCCAGACCCACGGCACCCACGAGTTCTTCCGCCACGGCGGATCGATCGGCGCCGGGTCGTTCCCGGGCCGCGTGATCAAGGGCCTGCGCATGCCCGGCCGGCTCGGCAACGCGCGCTCGACGACGCTGAACGTCGAGGTCGTGCGCGTCGACCCCGAGCGGCGCCTGCTCTTCGTGCGCGGCGGCGTTCCGGGCCACGACGACGGCGTTGTCCGCGTGCGCTCCTCGGTGCGCGCGCGCGGCTAGGCGCCGGACCGGCCCGGGCCGGTGGCCCGTCCCTACCGGCGCAAGGACGCCTACCACCAGCAGGCGAAGCGCGAGGGCTACCGCTCTCGCGCGGCGTACAAGCTGGCGCAGATCCAGCGCCGTGCGCGCGTGCTGCGCCGCGGTCAGCGCGTGATCGACCTCGGCTGCTGGCCGGGCGGCTGGCTCCAGGTCGCGGCCGAGGCGGTGGGGCCGGCGGGATGCGTCGCCGGCGTCGACATCGCGGCGATCGACCCGCCGCTCGGAATTGCGAACGTGTTCACGATTCAGGGCGACCTCTCGGAAGCCCCCGTCCGCGAAGCGCTTCTCGCCGCCGCCGGCGGCCCGGCCGACGTCGTGCTGTCCGACGCGGCGCCCAAGCTCACCGGCGTGCGCGCGACCGACCGCGCGCGCGAGGAGGCGCTGCTCGACGCGATCGAGGCCGCGCTGCCCGAGCTCCTGCGGCCCGGCGGCGCGCTGGTGCTGAAGCTGATGGAGGGCCCCGAGGCCCAGGCCGCCGAGCGGCGGCTGCGCGCGCGCTTCGCCGCGACACGCTCGCTGCGGCCCGAGGCGAGCCGCCGCGGCACGACCGAGCGCTACTGGCTGGGCACCGGCTACCGGCCTGCGGCATCGTCGGGAGCCGGAGCCGACGAGGAGGAGCCGCGTTGACGAAGCCGAGCCCGTCCGCCCCCGCGCGCCCGTTCCGGGTGCTGGGCCTGCAGCAGATCGCCGTCGGCGGGCCCGACAAGGGTGCGCTGCGCCGGCTGTGGATCGAGCTGCTCGGCCTGCGGCTCGAGGGGGCGTTCCGCAGCGAGCGGGAGAACGTCGACGAGGACATCGCCGCCGCCGGCTCCGGGCCGCTGCGGATCGAGGTCGACCTGATGCAGCCGATCGACCCCGACGGCCGGCCGCGCGTCCACGAGCCGCCGCTCAACCACGTGGGCCTGTGGGTCGACGACCTGGCCGCCGCGGTGCCGTGGCTCGAGGCGCAGGGGATGCGCTTCACGCCCGGCGGCATCCGCAAGGGCGCCGCCGGCCACGACGTCTGCTTCGTGCACCCGAAGGGCAGCGACGCGGCGCCGCTCTCGGGCGAGGGCGTGTTGATCGAGCTCGTGCAGGCGCCGCCCGAGGTGCTCGCGGCCTTCGACGCCGCGGCCGCCGAAGAGGACTGACGCGGTGGCTCGGCCCGCCCCCGACCTGCGCTCGTCGAAGCCGATCCCGGCGCGCGAGCGGCTGATCGTCGCGCTCGACGTCGACGGCCCGGCCGACGCGTTCCGCCTGGTCGACGCGCTCGGCGACGCGGTGTGGTTCTACAAGCTCGGGCTCCAGCTCTTCCTCGGCGGCAGCTATCGCGACGTGGTCGCGCGGCTGCGCGACGCCGGCAAGAAGGTCTTCGTCGACCTGAAGCTCTTCGACGTGCCCGAGACCGTGGCTTCGGCGGTGCGCCAGCTGCGCGACTGCGGCGCCGAGTTCGCGACGATCCACGGCAACCAGGCCGTCGTCGAGGCCGCCTGCGCCGCGCCGCGCGGCGAGCTGAAGCTGCTCGCGGTGACGGTGCTGACCGCGTTCGACCGCGCCGACCTGCGCGACCTCGGCTATCCCGACGACGTCTCGGTCGAGGCGCTCGTGCTCTCGCGCGCGCGGCGCGCGCTCGCGGCCGGCTGCGCCGGCGTGATCTCGTCGGGCCTCGAGGCCGCGGCGCTGCGCGCCGAGCTGGGCGCGCGTTTCCTCGTCGTGTCGCCCGGCATCCGCCCGTTCGAGAACCGCCCGGCCGACGATCAGAAACGCGTGATGACGGCCGAGGAGGCCTTCCGCGCCGGCGCCGACTACGTCGTCGTCGGCCGCCCGATCCGCCGCGCCGAGCGGCCGCGCGAGGCCGCGCTCCAGCTGCAGGAGACGATCGCGAAGGTCTTCCAGGAACGCTGAGCGATGGGCTACACCTTCGGCGATTCCGAGCGCGCGTCGCGGCGCCTGGCGCTGCTCGCCGGGGTGTTCGAGCCGACCTCGGAGGCCTTCCTCGACGAGCGGGGCCGGCGCGGCGGCGCGCTGGCCGTCGACCTCGGCTGCGGGCCGGGGCATACGACGCGCCTCGTCGCCCGGGTGCTCGGCTGCGCGCGCACCGTCGGGCTCGACGCGTCGGCGGCCTACGTCGAGGAGGCGCGCGTGGAGGCACCGCCGGGAGTCGAGTTCGCGCGGCACGACGTCGCCGCGACGCCGTACCCGACCGGACCGGCCGACGCGCTCTACGCGCGCTTCCTGGTCACGCACCTGGCCGAGCCGGAAGCGGCGCTGCGCGCGTTCGCGTCGCAGCTCGCGCCGGAAGGGCGCCTGCTGCTCGACGAGGTCGAGTGGATCCGCAGCGAGGCGCCGCACTTCCGCCGCTACCTCGAGCTCGTCGACGCGGTGCTCGCGTCGCAGCGCCAGCAGCTCTTCGTCGGGCCGCAGCTCGCGGAGATCGCCGGGCGCGCCGGCCGCGTCGTCGCGAGCGACGTGCGCGTGCTCGCGGTCGACCCGCGCGACGCGGCGGCGCTCTTCGCGCTGAACTGGGAGACGCTGCGCGAGCACGAGGCCGTCGGCGCGCGCGCGGCCCCCGACGAGCGCGATGCGCTCGGCGCCGGCCTCGCGGCGCTGCGCGACGGTGCCGACGCGGGCGCGCCGATCACCTGGGGCCTGCGCCAGGTGGCGATCGAGGCGTGAGGCGATGCGCCGGAAGAAACCGCTCGCCGCACCGCTCGCGCTGCTCGCCGCGGCCGCACTGCTCGCGTCGGGCTGTGGCGTGAACGGCGGCGAGCGCGCAGCGCTGGACGACGCGGCCGAGGCGCGCGCGCGGATGGTGCGCGAGCAGCTCGTCGCGCGCGGCGTCCGCGACCGCCGCGTCCTCGACGCGATGCGCCGCGTGCCGCGCCACGAGCTCGTGCCGCCGGAGCTGCGCGCGCGCGCGTACGAAGACGGCCCGCTGCCGATCGGCGAGGGGCAGACGATCTCGCAGCCCTACATCGTCGCTGCGATGAGCGAGGCGGTGGCGCTCGAGGGCGACGAGCGCGTGCTCGAGGTGGGCACCGGCTCGGGCTACCAGGCCGCGGTGCTCGCCGAGCTCGCGGCCGAGGTCTACACGATCGAGCTCGAGCCGACGCTGGCCGCCCGGGCCCGCGACGACCTGGACCGCCTCGGATATGCGAACGTGATCGCACGCACCGGCGACGGCTATGCGGGCTGGCCAGCGGCCGCGCCCTTCGACGCGATCGTCGTCACCGCGGCTCCGGACCACGTGCCCGAGGCG
Organism: uncultured Spirochaetales bacterium; assembly: GCA_964597285.1. Lineage (GTDB taxonomy): Bacteria > Myxococcota_A > UBA9160 > UBA9160 > SMWR01 > JAHEJV01. Next base: position 69 of record CAZQYK010000033.1, on the reverse strand, counting down.
CTCGTCGAGCAGCTCGCCCCGGGCGGGCGCATGGTGATCCCGGTCGGCCCCCGCCACAGCCAGCAGCTC
>CAZQYK010000032.1:0-2649 GCA_964597285.1 uncultured Spirochaetales bacterium | reverse complement strand
CGGCCGCTCGTCGTCGTGATCGTCGCCGGCTCCGCGGTGCTCGTCGAGGCGTGGCGCGAGCGCGCCGGTGCGATCCTCCAGACCTTCTACGCCGGCATGGAGGGCGGCAGTGCGCTCGCGCGCCTGCTCTTCGGCGACGCGAGCCCGTCGGGCCGGCTCCCGTTCAGCGTCGCGCGCGACGCGTCGCACTATCCCTTCTTCGACCGCGAGGCCGACGCGATCGACTACGGCTACTGGCACGGCTACGCGATGCTCGAGCGCGAGGGCAGGGCGCCGCGCTACGCGTTCGGCCACGGCCTGTCGTATGCGCGCTTCGCGCACCGCGCGCTGCGCGCGCGCCGCGCCGGCGACGCGCTCGAGGTGAGCGTCGCGGTGCGCAACGACGGCCCGGTCGCCGCCGCCGACGTCGTGCAGTGCTACGTCGGCTTCCCGGGCCGCGCGGTGGAGCGGCCGGCGAAGAGCCTGAAGGCCTTCGCGCGCGTCGCGCTCGAGCCCGGCGAGACGCGCGTCGTGCGCCTCGCGATCCCGCTCGCCGACCTCGCCTACCGCGACACGGCGACCCACGGCTGGCGCCTCGAGCCCGGCGAGCACCGCATCCTCGTCGCCCGCTCCGCCGCCGACCCGGAGCCGCTCGAGACGAGCGTGGCGCTGTAGACGCGGCCGCCGCCGCGAGCGGCGTGCTAACGTCGCGCCCGTCGAGGCACCGCCTCGTGGCCCGGTAGCTCAGCTGGATAGAGCACCAGCCTCCGAAGCTGGGGGTCGCGCGTTCGAATCGCGCCCGGGTCACCATCCGTCGAGCCGGCGGGGCGTGCGGGCCCCTGGTCAGAGGGTGGGATTCCAGAGAGTGGGATTCTCGAGCACGGGCTTCGGGTTGGCCGTGACCACGAAGATTGACATATTTGGTTATCCTCGCGATCCTGTGCTCCATGAACATCTCCCTGACTCCTGAGCTCGAGGAGCTCGTCCAGAAGAAGGTCGAGAGCGGGCGCTACTCGTCTGCGAGCGAGGTCGTCCGCGCCGGGCTCCGCCTTCTCGAGCAGGAAGACGAGCTTCGCGAGACGAGGCTCGCGGCCATGCGCGCGCAGGTCCGGGAAGGCATCGAACAGGCAGAGCGGGGAGAGCTGGTCGACGGCGAGGAGGCGGTCGCGCGCGTCAAGAAGCGCGCAGCGTCCAAGAGACGCAGCACCGGGGAATGACGCAGCGCTATGTCCTGACCCCGCTCGCAGAAGCCGATCTCGACGAAATCTGGGACTACGTCGCCGAGCGATTCGGCTTCGACGCCGCCGACCGAGCTTGCGGGCGCAGAGGCTCCATTCCACCTTCGCGCCGTGGATCGCTTCATCGTCGGAACCGGGCGCTGCGGGTCGACGCTCTTGTCTCGGATGCTCGCCGAGCATCCCGGGGCGCTGTCGATCTTCGAGCTCTTCAACGGGCTGGACTTCGCGCGGCGCTTCGCGCCCGAGCCGATCTCGGGGCGCGAGTTCGGCGCGCTGATCGCCGCCGAGCAGCCCTTCGTCACCGCGGTGCTGCGGCGCGGCTACCCGGTGGCCGAGATCACCTATCCCTTCGACGCCGGCGGGCGCTACCACCGCGACGCGCCGCTGCCGTGGATCCTCGTGTCGCTGCTGCCGCGCCTCTCCGACGAGCCCGACGCGCTCTTCGACGCGCTGATGGCGCGCGTCGCCGGCCACCCGCGCCAGCCGGCCGTCGCGCACTACCGCGCGCTCTTCGACTGGCTACTCGCCCGGCTCGGGCGCGCGTTCTGGATCGAGCGCTCGGGCTCGTCGATCGACTACCTCGGCGCGCTCGCCGAGCACTTTCCCCACGCGCGCTTCCTGCACATCCACCGCGACGGACCCGAGGCGGCGCTGTCGATGATCCACCACCACGCGTTCCGGCTGCCGATCTCGCTGCTCTACGACGCGCCGCTCGACGACGGCACGCGGCTCGCCGACCTCGGCCCGCTCGACCTGCACGCGCCGCCGAGCGGCGACGACCCGATCTCGCGCGTGCTCGCGTCGCGCCCGCCTCCGGAGCGCTTCGGCCGCTACTGGTGCGACCAGGTGCTGCACGGCTTCCGCGCGCTGCGCCGCATCGACGCCGACCGCTACGCCGAGCTGCGCTTCGAGGACCTCGTCGGGCGGCCGCGCGCGACGCTCGAGGCCATCGCGCGCTTCTTCGCGCTGCCCGACGCGCCGGGCTGGATCGAGCGCGCCGAGAAGCTCGTGCGCGGCGCCCCGCCGCTGCGCGCGCCGGAGCTCCCCGAGGACCCTCGCCGCGCGCTCGAGGAGGCCTGCCGGCCCGGCCAGGTGCTGCTGGGCCGGGCCTAGCGGCCACGAGGGGAACCCACCTTCGTCATTCCCCGACCCAGGTGCCGTGCAGCGTATACGGCACGTGGTGATCGAAGTGTGCGCGCGCGATCGGTCCCGCGTCGGGCTCCGAGGCGTCGAGGACCGCCACGTGGCTCGTCTCCCTGCGCTCGTCGTAGACCAGGACGAGCACCCAGCCGTGCGTCTCGTCGCGGCCGTCGGGGCGCGGCGCGAAGACCGGCTCGCTCACGTGATTGCCCGTCGGAGGGATCCAGCGGATCGCCTCGCGGAGCTCGAGGTCGCGGCGCGCGATGCCTCGCGCGCCGCCGTCGGTGACCGT
>CAZQYK010000031.1:0-3997 GCA_964597285.1 uncultured Spirochaetales bacterium | reverse complement strand
ACCTCCGAGAGCATGCGCACCATCTCGGCGTAGTCCTCGGGGTAGGCCATCGAGCCCGTGATCGTGAGCTCCTTCGCCATCACCGAGAGGAGGTCGACGGGCTCGGGCTGGCGGTGCAGCGCCACCAGCGAGATGCGCGCGCCCTCGCGCGCCTGCGGGATGATCTGGCCCAGCACGCTGGGCGCGCCCGACGCCTCGACGTAGACGTGGGTGCCGGTGGTGGGCACGGCGCCGAGCCAGAGCTCCGTGCCGTGCAGCTCGCGCAGCGGACCGAAGACGTCGCCATCGCCGGCGTTCAGCGTCAGCGTGGCGCCCAGCTCGCGCGCGATCTCGAGGCGGCGCTTCGAGAGGTCGACGATCGCGACGTCGTCGAAGCCGCGCCAGACGAGGGTCGCCAGCGCCATCAGGCCGATCGGGCCGGCGCCGAAGATCGCCACCTTCTCGCCCGGCACCGCGTTCGCGCGCTCGACGGCGTGCATGCCCACGCCGAGCGGCTCGGCCAGCGCGGCGCGGTCGAAGGGCAGCGCGTCGGGGATCGGGAAGAGCGCGTCGCCGGCCTCGACCTCGCGCACGAGCACGCGCGGCCCGAACGCACCCTGCGCGCCGCCGTTTCCGATCAGGTTGCGCTGCGCGAGCGGGTTCACGACGACGCGCTGGCCGGGCGCGTGGCGCGTGACCTCGGCGCCGACCGCCTCGACCACCGCCGAGAACTCGTGGCCGATCGGCACCGGCTCGGGGCCGGGGCCGGCGACGCCGCCGACCTCGATGTAGCCGAGGTCGCTGCCGCAGACGCCGCAGGCCCGCACGCGCAGCACCGCGTCGCGCGGCCCGGGCTCGGGATCGGGCACCTCGTCGAGGCTCACGCGCCCGGGCCCGTGGATGCGGAGCTGCTGCACGTCGGGTCCCTCCTGCGGCGTTGCGGAAGCTCGAACGGCCGGCGCCGCTGGCTGAATCCACCTCGGCCAAGGGGCCTCGGAAGACGCGACAGTCTATCGCGGCTCGCCTTCTCCGGAGCTTTAGTTCGATTCCGGGCTTTTCCCGGTCTCGTTCGTCGTCGTATCGAGCGTCGTATTTCCTGGGAAGCAATGGTCTCGGGGGATGCGATTGTGGGGTGAGGTTCGTCTCGCCGTCGTTCGGCTTCCGCGGACCTCGGGAATGAGACGGAGTTTTGAGATGCGACGATGGGACGGCTTGGTGTCGACGACTACCCGGCGCTCCGCGAGAGGCTGGATCGCGCTCCCGATCGGGAGTACTCGGGCCGCATCCCGCTGCGCATCGACGCCGCGCTCCACCGCCGCGTGGCCAACGCGGCGGACTCGGAGGCGAAGAGCGTCAACGGCTGGATCGCGGACGCGCTCGAGGCCGCCACGGCGCCCGGCCGCTCCGGTACAGCGACGGGTCCCAAGAGAAGGCGCCCCGGCGCTCGAAGGCGACCGGCTGACTTTCGCAGCGCGCAGCGGCCCCGCGCTGCGCTCCTCGGATTCGGTGTCCGAGAGGACCCTGCGAGAAACGGGTCGGAGGTTGGCCTCCCTTGCGCTGCCTGGCGGAGCGCCGCCCGATCCGCGTCGGCCACTCGTTGCCAGGGCCGCTGTCGACGTGGGATCCTAGACTGCCGCTGGAGGCCGATACCTTGGCGACGATGCCCCCGACCGAGATCGTACGCGTGGACCCGGAGATCATGTCCGGCGCGCCGTGCTTCGCGGGCACGCGCGTCCCGGTCCAGCACCTGGTCGACTACCTCGTCGGCGGGGAGAGCGTGGAGCAGTTCCTCGACGACTTCCCCACCGTGAAGCGCGACCAGGTCGTGAGCTTCCTCGAGCTCGCCGGCGAGCTCATCGGGGACCGTGCGCATCCTGCTCGATGAATCGGTGCCCCGCCGCTTTCGCCGAACGCTGCCGGGTCACGAGGCCACGACGGTGCCGGAGGCCGGCGGGGCCGGCGTGGAGAACGGCGAGCTGCTGCGCCGCGCGGCCGAGCGATTCGACGTGTTGATCGCCTGCGACCAGAGCGTTCCCTTCCAGCAGAGCCTGACCGGGCTCGATCTTCGCGTCGTGGTGCTCGCGGGGCGATCGAACAGATTCGGTGACCTGGAACCCCTGGCGCCCGCCGTGCTCGACGCGGTGGGTGATCTGGAGCCGGGACAGCTTCGAGTCGTGAGCGCGCAGTGAACCCCTTCGATCTCTCGGGCAAGGTCGCGCTCGTCACCGGCGCGAACTCGGGCATCGGGCTCGGCTTTGCCGACGCGATCGCGCGCGCCGGCGGCGACGTCGTGATCTGGGGCCGCCGCGCCGACCGCAACGCCGAGGCGGCCGAACGCCTGAAGGCCCACGGCGGCCGCGTGCTCGCCGACGCGGTCGACGTCGCCGACGAGGCCGCGCAGCGCCGCGGCTTCGCGCGCGCGCTCGCCGAAATGGGCCGGCTCGACGGCGTGATCGCGAACGCGGGCACCGTCACGCTGTCGCCGCTCGTCGAGATGTCGCTCGAGCAGTACGACGCGCTCCAGCGCGTCGCGCAATACGGCGCGTTCGTGACGCTGCGCGAGGGCGCGCGCCACATGGTCGAGCGCGCGGTGGCGGGCGACCCCGGCGGCTCGCTGATCGCGACGGCGAGCCTGACGAACTTCGCCGCGACGCCGGGCATCGGGCACTACGCGGCCGCGAAGTGCGCGGTCGCCGGCCTCGTGCGCACCTTCGCGCTCGAGCTCGGCCCGCACGGGATCCGCGCGAACGCGGTCGCCGCGGGGCTCACGAAGACCGAGATGGTCCCGTTCGACGACGCGCACCCGCTCGGCCAGCAGGCCGTGGCGAAGATCCCGCTCGGCCGGATGGCCGAGCCCGACGACCTCGGCGGCATCGCGGTCTACCTGCTGAGCGACGCTGCCCGCTACCACACCGGCGACCTGATCACCGTCGACGGCGGGCGGAGGATCAACGGGGTCTGATCGACCGCCGCATGATACATTTCGGTTACAATGTAACTGAGGTGATGCGATGAAGATCGGCCTGTTCGGGATCAACATGGGGCCGTGCGCCGACGTCGACGCGATGGAGCGCGTCGCCGGCGCCGCCGAGGCGGCCGGGCTCGAGTCGCTGTGGACCGGCGAGCACGTCGTGCTGCCCGACCCGCAGAAGCCGCCGTCGCCGGCGTCGCCCGACACGCCCTTCCTCGACCCGTCGGTGGCGCTCGCGTTCCTCGCGGCGATGACCTCGCGGATCCGGCTCGGCACCGGCATCGTGATCCTGCCGCAGCGCAACCCCGTCGAGCTCGCGAAGGAGCTCGCGAGCCTCGACCAGCTCTCGCGCGGGCGGCTGATCTTCGGGCTCGGCGCCGGCTACCTCGAGCCCGAGTTCCGCGCGCTCGGCGCGAACTTCGAAGAGCGCGGCGCCGTCACCGACGAGGCGATCGGGGTGCTGCGCGCGCTGTGGACCGAGAAGAAGCCCGCGTTCGAGGGGCGTCACTTCCGCTTCTCCGGCGTCGACGCGCACCCGCGTCCGCTCCAGAAGCCGCACCCGCCGATCGTCGTCGGCGGCATGAGCCGCGCCGCGGCGCGCCGCGCAGTGGCGCACGGCGACGGCTGGTACGGCTTCTTCACCTCGCCGGAGCTCACCGAGCGGAGCCTCGGCTGGATCCGCGAGCACGAGGCGGCGGGGCTGCGGCCCGCCGGGCGCGGCGCGCTCGAGATCAGCGTCACGCCGCCGCCGCCGCTGACCGACGAGCTCGTGAAGCGCTACGCGGACCTCGGCGTGCACCGCATCGTCGCGCTGACGCCGGCGCGCGACGCCGACGGCGTGCTGCGCTTCGTCGACGAGCTGGGCGAGCTGGCCGCGCGCGCGTGACTCCGATCGCCGCCGCCGCACGCGCGCCGGCGTCCGGCGACGCCGCGCCGTCGCGCGCGCTGCGCGCCGAGTCGGTCGCGCGCTGGGAGTGCGAGGCCGACGTCGTCGTCGTCGGCCACGGCGCGGCCGGCGCGTGCGCGGCGATCGAGGCGGCGCGCGCC
>CAZQYK010000030.1:0-4120 GCA_964597285.1 uncultured Spirochaetales bacterium | reverse complement strand
CAGCATCGCGAGCCCCGCGGGGGGCAACCCGGGCTCGGGCAGCCGGAAGACCTCGCCGTCGTCGAGGTCGACGACGTAGAGGTTGCCGGCGGCGTCCTCGCCGAACGACGCGATCGAGTCGACGCTGCCCGCGTCCGGCGTGAAGCGCGGGTCGTCGAGCGTGTGGTCGGTGAGGTCGGTGTAGTTCGTGCCGTCGTGCGTCGCCGGCGCCGAGCCGTCCCAGACGAGCGACCAGATCCGCGAGGTGGCGTAGTCGCCGAAGAAGTAGCGGCCCTGGAGCTCGGCGATCGGACCGCGGTAGACGACGCCACCGGTCACCGAGAAGCCGGTGAAGCCCGCCGGCGGGCCCGAGCAGGTCGCCGCGGGGTGGGGGTAGTCGAAGATCGGGTCGATCGCGCCCGCGGGCTTCGCGCCGCCGACGCCGCCGGAAGGCGTCGCGATGGTGCCCTCGCGCAGACGCCAGCCGTAGTTCTCGCCGCCGGTGCTCGCGGCCGGCTGCACGTCGACCTCCTCGCAGGAGTTCTGGCCGACGTCTCCGATGTACAGGTCGCCGGTCAGCGCGTCGAAGCCGGGCCGCCACGGGTTGCGCAGCCCGTAGGCCCAGATCTCGTCGTCGCCGGTGGCGCCGACGAACGGGTTCGACGGCGGGACCGCGTAGTTGCGCGCGGCGTCGAGCGGGAAGTCGTCACCGTCGATGTCGATGCGCAGAATCTTGCCGAGCAGGTTCGCGGTGACGTCCTGGGCGTTGCCGGTGCCGGCGGTGTGGCCGTTGTCGTTGTCGTCACTGCCGCCGCCATCGCCGGTCGCGACGTAGAGGAAGCCGTCGTTGGGGCCGAAGCCGATCCAGCCGCCGTTGTGGTTGCTCTGGGGCTGGGCGAACGAGAGGATCGGAAGCGCGCTGCCGGCGTCGGCGACGTCGGGGTCCGCAGAGACCTGGTATCGCACGACGTGGGTGTCGGGATCGGTGTAGTTCACGTAGAACAGGCCGTTGCTCGCGTAGTCGGGGTGGAAGGCGAGGCCGAGCAGGCCCTGCTCGTTGCCGGTCGAGAGGCCCGAGAGGTCGAGGAAGGGGGCGGGCAGCAGGGCGCCGTCGGCCAGGCGCAGGATCCGGATCGCCCCGGTGTGCTGCTCGACGATGAAGACCCGCGTCGTGTCGCCGGGCGGCGCCGTCACGAAGAGCGGCCGGGAGAGCCCGGTCGCGACGCGCTCGAGCGCGAAGTCCTGCGCGCCGGCCGCGCCGGCCAGGAGCCCGGCGACCAGTCCCAGCGCTGCGATGCCCAACCGTCCCACGACACCCCGAGCCTAGCCCGGCGCTCGCGAGCCGCCCGATCGTGACCCAATCGTAAGGTCCGATAAGAAGGATTATGTCAATTAGTAAGGATGGGTCGGGCCGCGGGGTGCGCTTCGCAGGCCCCTCTTCCATCCCCGGATCTGTGCTCGGCTTTCGGCGCTGTGCTACAGGGACCGCGCAGTGCAGCCGAGGGGTGAGGTGGCGAGCGAACGCCCCGAGATGCCGGACATCCGCGAGCTGCGGGAGCGCTTCGAGGCACACGGCCAGGGGCACGTCTTCCGCTTCTGGGAGCGCCTCGACGGCGACGCGAGGCGCCGGCTGGCCGACCAGGCCGCCGGGCTCGACCTGCCCGCGCTGATCCGGGGGTTTCGGGCCACACAGGAGCGCCCGCACGCGCTCCCGAAGCTCGATCCGCCCGACGTCGAGGCGCTGCCCGAGCACGGCGGCGAAGCGCGACGCCGCGACGCCGCGCGCGCGCGCGGCGAGGCGCTGCTCGCCGACGGGCGCGTCGCGGCGATGGTCGTCGCCGGCGGCCAGGCGAGCCGGCTCGGCTTCCCGGGCCCGAAGGGCCTGTTCCCGCTCGGCCCGGTCACCGGCCGCACGCTCTTCGCTCAGCAGGCCCAGAAGCTGCGCCGGCTGCGCGAGCGCAGCGGCGCGGCGATCCCCTGGTACGTGATGACGAGCCCGGCGACCGACGCCGAGACGCGGCGCGCGTTCGAGGAGGCCGACCACTTCGGGCTTCCGGAGGCGGACGTCTTCTTCCTGTGCCAGGGCACGGCGCCGAGCTTCGACTTCGACGGCAAGCTGATCCTCGAGCGCCCGGACCGGATCTTCGAGAACCCCGACGGCCACGGCGGCTCGCTGATCGCGCTGCAGCGCTCGGGGGCGCTCGACGACATGCAGCGCCGCGGCATCACGTCGATCTTCTACTACCAGGTCGACAACCCGCTGCTGCCGATCGGCGATCCGGTGCTGCTCGGCTTCCACGCCGAGGACGGCGCCGACATCTCGTGCAAGGCGCTGCGCAAGCGCGACCCGCAGGAGAAGATGGGCGTGCTCGCGCGCGTGAACGGCCGCTTCGGCGTCGTCGAGTACACCGAGATCGACGACGCGCACCGCGACGCGCGCGACGCGTCGGCCGAGTTGCTCTACAGCGCCGGCAACGTCGCGGTGCATGTCTTCGAGGTGTCGCTCGTGCGCCGCATCGCCGACGAGGCCGAGCGCTGGCTGCCCTTCCACGCGTCGCCGAAGCCGATCCCTTGCGTCGACGATCGGGGCGCGCCGCAGAGCCCGGAGCGGCCGAACGGCTTCAAGCTCGAGCGCTTCGTGTTCGACGCCCTGCCCGCTGCCGACCGCGTCTGCATCGTCGAGACGTCGCGCGCCGAGTACTCCCCGGTGAAGAACGCCGACGGCGACGACTCCCCGGCGACCGCGCGGCGCGACCTGTCGGCGGCCTACCGGCGCTGGATCGAGGACGCGGGCCTCCCCGCCCCCGCGGACGACCAGTGGATCGAGATCGACGAATCGAAGATCGGCGATGCCGACGACCTGCGCGCGCTCGGGATCCTCCGCATCGAGGATGCGGCCGAGTGGATCCAGACGCGCCCCGGAGACGATGCATGACGCCCACGAGGAAGAAGAAGTCCCTGAAGAAGAAGAAGCCGACGACCCGGAAGAAGCCGACGACCCGGAAGAAGTCGACGACGAAGAAGACGAAGCCGAAGAAGGCCAAGAAGGCCCCGGCGACGAAGAGCGAGCCGAAGGCCAAGGCGAAGGCCGCGGCGGCGCCGGCGGCCGCCCCGGCGCCGAAGGCGTCGGCGGCCCCGAAAGCGCCGAAGGCCAAGGCGAAGCGCTCGGGGAGGCAGTCACCGAAGGTGAGGGCGCCCCGGGAGCCGGCCAAGCGGCCCGACCTTCCGATTCCGGCGCCGGTCGAGAAGCCGGTGGCGCGCGCGAGCCCGCTCGGCGAGAAGCACACCTGCTTCCGCTGCGGCGCGAAGTTCTACGACCTCGCCAAGCCCGAGGTCCTGTGCCCGAAGTGCGGCGCCGACCAGGACGAGGCGCCGCGCGTGGTCCGGCCGCGGGTGGCGCCGCCGCCGCCCGAGCCGGAGCCCGAGCCCGAGCCGCCCGAGGAGAAGCGCAAGCGGAGCCGGCTGATCGACGAGGACGAGGAGGAGATCGTGATCGAGGACGACCCCGATCTCGACCTCGGCCTCGAGGACGTCGACGCTGCGGACGACCTCGACGACGACTCCGACGACGAGGACGAATCGCTCTGACGCGGCGCCCCAGGGCGTGAAGGCCCGCCGCGGACGGCGGGTCCGGGTCTCAGGGCGCGAAGTCGAGCGCGCGGCGCACGACGCGCCACGCCCCGCTGCCCTCGGTCGCGCGCCGGCTCTGCTCGCGTCGCGCCTGGGCGACGGTCGCCTGGTGGCCGACGTCGCGCCGGGCCTCGCTCTCGGCGGCCGCGAGCAGCGTCGCGAGATCGGCGTCGGAGAGCGAGCGGTACGGCCGGAGCTCGGCGCGCTCGGCCGCGAGGTTGCGCTGGTGGTTCCACGCCGCGGCGCCGACGAGGCCGGCCAGCAGCAGCAGCGCGAGCCGGCGCTGGCGGCGGCGGCGGCGCTCGGCCGGCGTCGGGCGCTTCTCCTTCGTCCTCGCGGGCGGGGCCACGCCGCTCGGGTCGGACGGCCGCGGCCGGAGGTTGAGCCCTCCCCGCCCGCGCGGCGGGCGCTGCGAGCGTGACCCAGGATTCGGCGACGCCATGGAGGTGCTGCAACGGCGGAGGCCACTGAGCGACTCCGCTCGGCTGCGCCTCGCTCCGCGCGCGGCTCC
>CAZQYK010000029.1:0-9163 GCA_964597285.1 uncultured Spirochaetales bacterium | reverse complement strand
CGAGGGCGTCGCCGACCCCGACCGCATCGGGATCTACGGCCGCGGCTACGGCGGCTACGCGGCGCTGCTCGGGCTCGCGACGACGCCCGAGCTCTACCGCGCCGGCGCCGCGTGGGGAGCGGTCACCGACCTCGCCGACCTGCTCGAGAACCCGACGCACTACGACACCGCCGACCCGAACCCGCCGCTCGCCGGCGCAACCGCGCTCGACCGCGACCGCCTCGTCGCGCTCTCGCCGGCGCGGCTCGCGGGCCGGATGCGTGCGCCGGTGCTGCTCGGCCACGGCGGCCGCGACCGCGTCGTCGACGCCGCGCAGTCGCAGGCGATGCGCGCCGCGCTCGAAGCGGCCGGCCGCGAGGTCGAGCTGCACGAGTACCGCGACGCGACGCACGAGCTGGCCGGCGCGGAGGACCGCATCGACTTCCACGAGAAGCTCGCGGCCTTCTTCGAGCGGCACCTGACCGCCCGCGTGCCGCTCTAGCCGCAGCGAACCCAGCGAACCAGGAGAAGTGCGATGATCCTCGGAGTCCACCACCCCGCGCTCGCCGTCGACGACCTCGAGAAGGCGCTCGCGTTCTACTGCGGCGCGCTCGGCTTCGAGGAGGTGATGTCGGCCGACCTCCCGTCCGGCATCGCGCCGATGAACCAGGCCTTCGGCGTCGCCGACGCCGGCTGCAAGGTGCGGATGATCAAGAAGGGCAACTCGTGCATCGAGCTGTTCCAGTTCAACAGCCCGGAGCCGGGCGACCCGCAGCGTCCGGTGAACCGCGCCGGCATCACGCACTTCGCGCTCGCGAGCGACGACCCGGAGAAGGACTACGCGCACCTCGCCTCGCACGGCGTCGTGTTCAACACCCCGCTCTTCGGGGCCGCGCCGACCCGCTTCGCCTACGGCCGCGACCCCTTCGGCAACGTCATCGAGCTGCTCGAGCACGCGCCGGACGCGCCGACGGGGCTTCGTTTCGACGTCTAGGGTCAGTCGCTTCGCTTCTCTGCGCGGGCGCCGGGGGTGGGGGGACCCCTGTCGGGAATGGCTCGCCAGAGGGGGGGCGTTTCCTTGCACGGGGGCAGGTCAGCCTTTGCTAGGGCTGCCTTCTGCCGAGGTGTCACTGGCTCCGCTTTACTTCCCGGCAGGGGTCCCCCCACCCCCGGCGCAGTCGCGAGGTCGAATAGCGCTTCTCCGACGAGCGCCGGGCGGCGGCGGGCCCGGCTCAGCGAAGTAAAGCGGAGCCGGCTGCCCGCGACCGCGCGAGGAAGCTGCCGCTGTGGCTGACCCGCACCCGTGCGAGGAAGCGCCACCCCCGGCCGGTGAGCCATGAGCAGAGACGGGCCCGCCGCCGCCCGGCGCGGACGCCGAACGAGAGCAGCGAAGCGGCGTTCGCTAGGCCGGCTTCTCGACCGGCAGCACCGGCCGCCACGAGACGCCGTTGACGTGGCCGCCGCCGTCGACGAAGAGGGTGTTGCCGGTGACGTAGATGGAGTCGTCGGAGGCGAGGAAGAGCGCCGCGCCGCCGATGTCGGTCTCGGGGTCGCCCATGCGGCCGAGCGGGTTCTCCTTCAGCATCTCGGCGGCCGTCTCCGGGTTCGCGTCGCGGAACGCCACGTAGGCCTCGGTGGCCGCGGCCGGGCAGATCACGTTGCAGCGCACGTTGAAGGGCCCCCACTCGACCGCGGCCGTGCGCGTCAGCGCGCGCAGCGCCTCCTTCGCGGTGTTGTAGTGCATCGTGAACATGTGCGCGTTCACGCCGTTGAGCGAGCAGATGTTGATCACCGATCCTCCCCCCTGCGCCTTCATCGCCGGCAGGCAGCGCACCATCGCGCGCTGCGCCGACAGGAAGCCCACGCGCCACGCCCGCTCGAGCGTCTCGTCGTCGTACCACTCGACGCGCTGCGGCCCGCCGCCCGACCACGCGTTGTTCACGAGCACGTCGACGCGGCCGAAGCGCTCGAGCGCCGCGTCGACCATCGCGTCCACCCGGTCGAGCCGGCCGATGTCGGTCGGCACGAAGAGCGCCTCGGCGCCGAGCTCCTCGAGCTCGGCCGTGGTGCGCGGGCCCGTCTCGGCGTTGATCTCGGCGACGACCACGCGCGCCCCTTCGCGCGCGAAGCGGCGCGCGATGCCGCGGCCGATCCCCTGGCCGGCCCCGGTGACGATCGCGACGCGGTCCTTCAGGCGCTGCATGGGGTCCCCTCCGTGTAGAATGTCGGCGCGGATGCTCTTCCACTTCGACTTCGCCAACTACTTTCGCATGCTCCGGCTCGCCTGGGGAGAGAAGAATCCGCGGGCGCGCGGGGTCTACCTCGCGAAGCTGCTCCTCTGGGTGCCGCCGGTGGCCGCGTTCCACGCCGTCTGCTTCTTCCTCGACGGCATCTTCTTCCCGGGCCTGCACCGCACGCGGATCCGCCAGCCGGTGTTCGTGATCGGGCACGCGCGCAGCGGCACGACGCTCGTGCACCGGCTGCTGTCGCGCGACGAAGGGCGCTTCAGCTCGTTCCTGCTCTACGAGATGTTCTTCCCTTCGCTGCTCCAGAAGAAGGTCATCCGCGCACTCGCGCGCTTCGACCGCCGCTGGCTCGGCGGCGCCTTCGGGCGCCGCGTCGCCGCCTGGGGCGAGCGGCGCTATGCGCCGCAGCGCGCCGCGCACCCCACCGGCCTCACCGAGCCCGAGGAGGACGACCAGGTCCTCTACTACTCGTGCGCGTCCGGCTTCTGGATCACCAAGATGCCGTACATGGGCGACCTCGACTTCTACTACGTCGACCGCTGGCCCGCGCGCCGCCGCCGCCGCCTGATGCGCTTCTACGCCGACTGCATCCGCCGCCAGCTCTACTTGAACGGCGGCGACCGCATCCACCTGAGCAAGAACCCGGTGTTCCCGGGCCGCACCGAGGCGCTGATCGAGGCCTTCCCCGACGCGCGCGTCGTGATCCCGATGCGCAACCCCTACGAGACGATCCCGAGCCTGCTGAAGCTGATGCGAAGCGGCTGGAAGGGCCTCGGCTGGGACGAGGCGCGCCAGCAGCGCTGCCTCGCGATCCTCGCCGCGCAGTCCTTCGACACCTATCTCTACCCGCTGCGGGTGCTCGAGCGGCACCCGGAGGTGCCGCGCGCGGTGGTCGACTACCGCGACGTCGTCGCCGACCCCGCCGCGACGATCGAGCAGCTCTACCGCGACCTCGGCCTGCCGATGACGCCGGGCTACCGCGAGGTGCTGCTCGCCGAGGGCAAGCGCGCGCGCGAGCACCGCTCGGCGCACGCGTACAGCCTGGCCGAGTTCGGGCTCGAGGCCGACGCGATCCGCAGCGGCCTCGCGCCGCTCTTCGAGCGCTACGGCTGGGACGCCGACGCGCCGGCTGCATCCGAAGGAGGAAGCTGATGGCCCCGCACGACGCCGCGAAGGACCTGCGCGCCGCCTGGGACGAGCTGATCGCCGAGCTCGAGCGCGCGCGCGACGCGATCGACCAGCCCGATCTGATGCCGGCGCCGCCCGGCGACCGCGACCTCGCCGAGGGCTACCGCTACCTCGCCGGCTTCGTGCACAGCGCCGTCGAGCGCGCGTTCCACCACGACCCGCGCTTCCCGCACTTCCGCAACGCGCTGTCGGTGCTGAACAAGGCGACGATCGACAACGCCGACGCGATCTACTTCTTCGCGCCGATCGACGGCCGCGAGTCGTACGTCGTGCGCGGCCAGGTCGGCGACGCGCGCCACTGGCGCGGCGAGCCGCCGGCCGCGGCCGGCCGCAAGGCGCCGCAGTACCTGATCTTCGAGCTCCACGACGGCCCACTCGCCGGCGACACCGGCAGCCTCGCCGAGCTGCGCCCCGGCGTGAAGGCCCAGACCGGCCGGCTCGACTCGTCGTCGCTCGAGGTCGACGCCGACGGCCGCTTCGAGATCCTGCTCGCGCCCGAGCGCCCGGCCGGCCACCGCGGGCCCTTCATCGCGACCCACAAGCGCGTCTCGCGCCCGCCGCCCGATCAGCCCGACGGCCCGCTCGACCGCTACGCGTGCTGGGTCAGCGGCCGCCAGCTCTTCTACGACTGGGAGCGCGAGGACGCGGCGCTCTTGACGATCGCGCGCGTCGGCGCCGACGCCGAGCACCCGCCGCCGTACGGGCCCGACGCCGCCGCCGCGCAGCTGCGCGAGATGGGCCGACTCGTGCGTGGCCAGATGCACTTCTGGAACCAGTTCTACACGGTGCTGCTCGAGGTCTACGGCAAGCGCGAGGGCGGCCTCGCGTCGCGGCCCGGCGAGCGCTTCATGCCGCGCAACGCATTCAACCGCGTCAACGCCGCGTCGGGCGCGACCGGCGGCGGGCAGAGCACGAACCTCTACGCCGGCGGCGTGTTCGAGCTCGGGCCCGACGAGGCGCTCGTCGTCGAGTCGCGGATCCCGGAGCCGCCGCAGTACATCGGCTTCCACCTCGGGAACCTCTGGGGCGAGTCGCTCGACTACGCGAACCACCAGACGAGCCTCAACGGCTTCCAGGCCGAGCCCGACCCCGACGGCGTGCTGCGCTACGTCGTCGCGCACCGCGACCCAGGGGTCCCGAACTGGCTCGACACGACCGGCCACCGCGAGGGGTTCCTGACGCCGCGCTGGGCCTACTCCGACCAGCCGCCGCCCGACCGCTGGCCGACGATCACCGCGAAGGTGGTGCCCTTCGCCGAGGTCCGCGCGCACCTGCCGCCGGGCACGCGCACCGTGTCGCCGGAAGAGCGGCGCGAGCGGATCCGCGTGCGCCAGGAGCACGTCCAGCGCCGCTACCGCGCCTTCTAGAGAAGATCCCCACGGCCGGGCCGGGCCCGGATATACTGGGCCCCGCGGGCCGCCGGCCCCGGAGCCAGGAGATCCCCCTTGCGAAAGCAGCGCGCCCAGACGAGCGAGGAGAGCGAGGTCAACCTCACGCCGATGCTCGACGTGGTGTTCATCATGCTGATCTTCTTCATCGTCACCGCGTCGTTCGTCAAGGAGGCTGGCATCGAGGTCAACCGCCCCGCCGCGCAGACGGCCGAGCGCAAGGAGCGCGGCAACATCCTGGTCGCGATCACCGAGAGCGACCAGATCTGGATCGACCGCCGCCAGACCGACCCGCGCGCGCTGCGCGCGACCATCGAGCGCCTGCACAACGAGAACCCGCAGGGCTCGCTCGTGATCCAGGCCGACCGCAAGTCGAAGAACCGCCTCCTCGTCGAGGTGATGGACGCCGCCCGCGGCGCCGGCGTCACCGAGGTCGCGGTCTCGGCGCGGGTGGGGAGCGAGTAGCTCCTAGCTTCCCCGCGCGATCTCCGCGAGGCGCCGCACCACCTGCGCGGCGGAGCGGATGCGGTCGGCGGGGCGCTTTGCGAGCAGCGCGGCGACGAGCTCGGCGAGGGGCTCGGGGGTCTCGGGCGCCGTCTCGCGGACGTCGGGCGGCGGGGTGTGGCGGTGGTGGAAGGCGACGTCGCCGTCCTTGAACGGGACGCTGCCGGTCAGGAGCTCGAAGAAGGTGACGCCGAGCGCGTAGAGGTCGGCGCGGTGGTCGACCTGCTCGCCGGCGCTCTGCTCCGGCGCCATGTAGAAGGGCGTGCCGCCGATCACCGTGCTGCTGCGCCGCACCTCCTCGACCATCTTCGCGAGGCCGAAGTCCATGATCTTCACGACCTTCGAGTTCGTGAAGAAGAAGTTCGCGGTCTTGATGTCGCGGTGCACGATGCCCTGCTCGTGCGCGTACTGGAGGCCGGTCGCGGCCTGGCCGCCGAGCTTCGCGACCGCGGCCGCGGGCAGGCGCCCCTTGTCGCGCAGGATCTTCTGCAGCGGCTGGCCCTGGAGCAGCTCCATCGTGATGTAGAAGTTGGCCTGCTCCTCGCTGGCGTCGAAGAGCGTGACGATGTTCGGGTGGTTCAGCGCCGCGGCGGCGCGCGCCTCGCGCAGGAAGAGCTCGATCGCCTTCGGGTGGTTGCGGATGTTGTCGGGCAGGCGCTTCAGCGCCACCTCGCGCCCGAGGCGCCGGTCGCGCGCGCGGAACACGACGCCCATGCCGCCGCGGCCGATCTCCTCGAGGATCTCGTAGCGGAAGCCCTTGCCGAAGCCGGTCTTCGCGCCGGAGGCCGGCGAGAGGTCGGGCTCGGTGGTCTGCGCGCTGCGCAGCTTGCGGATCGCCTCGACGCGGCTCGCGACGTTCGGCCAGGTGGCGTCGCGCGTGCGCAGCGACTCGAGCAGGTCGAGCGCGCGCTCGTACTCGCGCGTCTCCTCGTAGAGCGCCGCGAGGCGGTCGAGTGCCTCGGCCGGAACGTCGGCGGCGGGGCGCGCCGCGCGCAGCTCCTCGAGCTTGCGCACCGCGAGGTCGAGGTGGCCCTCGCTCTGGTAGGCCTGCGCGAGGCGCAGTGCCGCCTCGGGGTAGGCCGGGTCGGCCGCGCCGACGCGCGACAGGCACTGCACGGCCTGGCTGCGGTCGCCCTGGTCGAAGGCGACCTGCGCCGCGGCGAGGTGGTCGCCGCGCTTCGAGAGCGCCTCGATCCAGCGCGCGACGTCGCCGGCGCGGCGGAAGCACTCGACCGCGCTGTCCCACGCGTCGGCGCGCACGTAGGCCTCGCCGGCGCGCACGAGCTTGCCGGCGCTGCGGTACATCTCGCCGGCGCGCTCGTCGTCGCCGATGCGCTCGTACAGGCGCGCCGCCTTCTCGAACTGCCCGAGCGAGCCCCAGAGCTCCGCGGCGCGCGCCGCGTCCTCGGCCTGCTCCCAGTGGCGCGCGGCGGTCTCGGCGCGGCCCTGGTCCTCGTGGAAGCGGGCGAGCAGCCGGTGCGCGAGCGCGTGCTGGCCGTCGCGCTCGAGCGCGCGCGCCGCGGCCGGCACGTCGCCGTTCAGGTACGGCTCGACCGCGCGCGGGCAGCCGGTGAACACGAGCTGCTCGCGCTCGCCGAGGTCGATCACCTGCACGCGCGGCTCGAAGCTCTCGATCTCGAGCTGCACCTCGGCGACGCGGTCGGTGCTGCCGGCGACGAGCTTGTGCATGCCGCGGTCGAGCGAGTACTGCACCGGGCCGCACGCGCGGCGCAGCGAGCCGGGCACGCCCTGGCGCGCGACCCCCGCCTCGTCGACCGCGCGCCGGTCCCACGCGACGCGCACCTCGACCGGGCACGCGCGCGGCTCGAAGTCGAAGCGCAGCCGCGCGGTCTCGCCGCGCCGCGGGTGCACCTCCTGCTCGGAGAAGAGCGATGCGACCACGTCCTCGCTCTCGGCGGTCTGGAGATAGCCGTCGACGCTGACGTAGTGGCGCTGGCAGGGCACCGCGAGGAAGAGCGTCTCGCGCGACACGCCGAAGCGCACCGTCTGGCTCGAGCTCGCACTGCCGCGCGCGCGCGCGGCGTCGGCCGGCGAGCCGAAGCGCCCGGTGCGCGCGCCCGACGCGCGCGTCGCGAGCCGCACGCAGAAGGTGCCGCGCAGCCCGGCCGGATACTCGAGACAGACGGCGATCTGCCCGCGCCGGCGCGACAGGCGCGCGAGCGCCCACAGCAGCATCAGCGCGAGGCCGGAGCTGCCGGCGGTCCACAGCGCGGCCGGCGTCGCGCGGCCGCGGCCGAGGTCGCGCGCGCCCTCGGTCCAGAACACCGGGATGCGTCGCGGCAGCTGTAGCGCCGCGCGCTCGAGCGCGGCGCGCCAGCCGTCGCCGCGCTCCGGCGTCTGCCAGGCCACGACCTCGCGCTCGCGCGCCGGCGCCGGCTCGTCGCCCGACGCCGCGCCGGCGCCGGCGAGGGCGCAGACGACGAGCGTGAGCCGCAGGGCCTGGGAGCGCTTGAGCCACATGGATGCTCGATCCTCTTCGGACGAGCGTTGCCGGCGGTTGAGAGGTCCCAGGCGGCGCGCGGGGGTGCGGTGCTCAGTTGCCGGTCGGGAGGTCGATCGCGGCGCGCTTGGCCTGCTGGGCCCGCCACAGCCGCAGCACGAGCAGCGTGGCGAGGCTCGCGCTCAGCGCGGCCGAGACGTCGCCGGCAAGCGACAGCGCGTGCGCGAGCTGCACCCGCGACAGGCCGGTCGCGAGCCGGAGCACGAGGCCGGAGACGATCTCGGCGAGGACCCAGACCACGAGCAGTCCCCACCACGCCCAGACGAGCGCCGGGGTGCGCCGCTCCTGCCACGAGACGGGGTCGAGCGTCGCCGGGTCGCTCGCGCGCCAGATCTCGCCGACGACCTGGCCCGGCCGGAACAGGTTGACGACGGGGAGGATCAGCCCGAGATAGGTCCACTCGCGGCCCCAGCGCAGGCGGCGCAGCCCGAGCGCGCGCACGTTCACGCGCGACTGGTAGAGCCACGGTACGAACGCGGTCGCGAGCAGCGCCGCGCACCCGAGCTGCGCACCGAGCATGATCCGGCCGGCGCGCGAGTGGCCCTGGATCTCGGAGGGCTCGAGCGACGCGCCGCTCTCGGTCGCGAGCAGCCTGCGCACCTCGCCGAGGTCGTAGCCGGCCGCCATCCAGCTGACGGCCGCCATCAGCACGCAGAGCGCCGCGACCAGGCGCGTCAGCCGCGGCAGCGGCGTGAAGAGCGGCAGCGGGCTCAGCGGGTCGACGATCACGCGCCGGCAGCCTCCTGCTGGCGCAGGCGCTCGGCGGCGACGATCGCGACCGCGGCCTGCAGGTTGTACGAGGCGACGAAGCCGGCCATCGGGATCCGCGTCACGACGTCGCAGCGGCGCAGGATCGCGGCGGGCACGCCGTCGGCCTCGCCGCCGACGACGCAGAGCACCGGCCCCCCGAGTGCGACCTCCCACGGCGGCGTCGCGCCGCTGTCCTCGACGCCGACGAGCGTCTTGCCGGCGCGCCGCGCGGCGCCGATCACCGCGTTCGCTCGCTCCCACGCGACCGGCAGCCACAGGTCGGCGCGCATCGCGGCGCGGCGCGCCTCGCGGCGCTGCGCGTGGTCGAAGGCGTCGTCGACGTAGACGCCGTCGGCGCCGCTCACCTCGGCGGTGCGGATCGCCGCGCCGACGTTGCCCGGATAGGTCGCGCCGACGAGCAGCCAGACGGCGCCGCCGCGCGCCATCACCGCGTCGAGGTCGGCGTCGGGCGCCGGGCCGACGAGCGCGACGACCTCGTCGTCGCCGCCGAGCCGCTCGCGGCGGCGCGCGCCGGCGCGGGCGATCTCGGCGCCGGCGCGCCGCGCGCGCTCGCACAGCGCCTCGAG
>CAZQYK010000028.1:0-8660 GCA_964597285.1 uncultured Spirochaetales bacterium | reverse complement strand
GTAGGCGTAGGATCGGAGGCGACGATCCGCGCTCACGGTCCCATACGCCGCGCGCACCATGCAAGCACGAAGCCAGCTTCGATCGCAGCCGCGGAGCTCGCGATGCGCGCACAGTGGCGCGTCGCCCCACTGCGTTGCGCGGCTGTGGCGCTCTGCCACGCGAACGCGGGACCGAACCGGGATCGGCGCACCAGCCGAGGAACGCTCCTTGCAGCTTGGCTGTGAGCGGGCGAGACGTGCTATGCGGGGAGCGATTCCCAGTTGTCCTCGCGATGGCGTTGCGGGATCATCGACCGAACGAACGGAGAGCATCGAATGAAGCGGGTCGGCCGGGCGGGCAGCGTGTGGATCGCGAGCTTGTTGCTGTTCACTGCGCTCGGCCCGCTCGGCTGCCGCGACGACGGCGACGACGGCGCCCCCGGACCCGAGGGAGCGGCCGGACCGGAGGGACCGGCGGGGCCGCCGGGCCCGCCCGGCAGCGGCGTCGGCGATCCCACCGTCGCGATCGAGGGCTGCGTCGGCTGTCACGGCCAGGGCGAGGTGGTGCCGGTCGGGGACATCACCGACATGGCGGACGCGCACTTCGTCGACACGCATCCCGACGGGCCGCTGTCGGCGGCCGGCTACCGGGACCTGAACGTCGAGCTGACCTCGGTGGACGTGTCGCGCACCGTCGACGCGGACAGCCTGATCATCACCTTCGAGGTCACCGACGAGAACGGCGCGCCCGTCACGAACCTGCTCGCGAGCGACGGGCGCTTCACGATCGCGCGGCTGAGCCCGCCCGCGAACGCCGGCGACGCGACCTTCTGGCGCAGCTTCATCACGCGCCTCGACGCCGGCACCGTGCAAGCGAACGCGGAGACCTTCGGCAGCGGCACCTTCCAGGCGAACACGCCCGTGCCCGGAAGCTACCGCTACGTCTCTAGATTCGACCCGTCGACGGCGCCGGCGGGCATGGCGCCGATCGCGGCCGGCGACACTCTGCGCGTCGCGATCCAGATCTCGGCGGGCGACCTGCCGGCCGGCAACGGCTGGTGCGACTTCGACGCGAATCTCGCCGGCCCGAACACCAACTGCGACTCGGCGAGCCGCACGCGCGACATCGTGCAGACGGCCGTCTGCAACAGCTGCCACGGCGAGACGCCGGAGGTCCAGCTCGCGCTGCACGGCGGAGGCCGCACCGCGGTCGAGTACTGCGTCACCTGCCACAACCCGTTCACCGCCGACGGTCAGACCGGGAACACCGTGGACATGAAGGTGATGGTCCACAAGATCCACTACGGCTCGAGCCTCGCGAACGGCTACACGATCGTCGGCTTCGGAGGCAGCGTCCACGACTACTCGACCGTGACCTTCACGAAGGACGTCGACGACTGCACCGTCTGCCACCAGGGCGGCCTCGACTCGGACAACTGGAGCATGGTCCCGACGATCGAGGCCTGCGGCTCGTGCCACGACGACGTGAACTTCGCGACCGGCGCGAACCACGGGACCGGCGGCGTCCAGACGAACAACCTGAACTGCACCTTCTGCCACCCGGCGACCGGCCCGCACCCGCCGCCGAGCGGGCTGCCCCTGCCGGTCGAGACCGTGCACCGCGGCCCGGCGCGCCGCGCCGAGGGCAGCCTCTACGCGGGCGCCGGCAACGGCTTCCTGATCGAGGACGCGACCTACGACCCGGCGAGCCGCCAGGTGACGATCGACTACAGCGTGACGCGCGCCGGCGTGCCGATGATGCTCGAGTCCGATCCGGAGTGGACGGCCGGCGGCGGGGCGAGCCGGCTCGCGCTGGTGCTCGGCTGGAACACGTCGGACTTCACGAACGCGGGCAGCGGCAGTGCGCCGGCCCAGCCGCTGAGCATCAATGCGCTCGGCGTCGGCGGCGCCGTGCAGGCCCTCGGCGGCGGGGTCTACCGCACCACGGCGACGCTCCCGTCCGCCGCGACCTCGGGCAGCGTGGCGATCGGCCTCGAGGGGCACCCCGCCGCGGACCTCGACGGCGACGGCACCTTCGGCGACCGCATCGCGGTGCGCAACGACGTCGTGTTCCTCGACGCGACCACGGGACGGCCGGCCGGGGTCGTCCCGCGCCGGCAGGTCATCGACGTCGCCCGCTGCGACACCTGCCACGACGCGGCCGGCAACGGCCTGAGCCTGCACGGCAACAACCGCACCGGCGAGGACCTGTGCACGATCTGCCACAACGCGAACGCCACCGACATCAACCGGCGACCGGCGCCGCCGGCGATGACGGTCGACGGCCAGCGCGAGGAGTCCATCGACTTCAAGCGGATGATCCACCGCATCCACGCCGGCGCCGACCTCCAGGACGGCATCGTCGTCTACGGCTTCGGCGCGTCGCCGAACGACTACTCCCACGTGCAGTTCATCGGGAACCTCCGCAACTGCGAGGCCTGCCACCTGCCGGGCACCTACTCGACCGAGGACACGATGAACGGCCTGCCGACGACGATCGACACCGGCGCGGACCGGACGGCCTCGGCCGACGACCTCAACATCTCCCAGACGGCCTCGGTGTGCTCGAGCTGCCACGACGGCACCGCGGCGACCGACCACATGAAGCTCAACGGCGCGTCGTTCCACGCCCTCGACGCCGACATCCACTGACGGGGGCGGCGTGCGCCGTGCCTGGACGATCTGCTCGGTGCTCGCGGTGGCCGCGTGCGTGTCGACGCTGTCGTCGCGCGATCTGGTGCCGACGCACCGCTCGGAGCCCGTCGAGGGAGCCACCGAGACGGTCGGCGCCGAGGAGTGCGCCACCTGCCACGAGGACGTGCTCGGCCACGCGCCGGCGCCGACCTACCACGCCGACTGCGAGGCCTGCCACGGCCCGGGAGAGCTGCACTACGACAGCGAGGAGGTCGTCGACATCCGCTTCCCGTCGAACGCGGACTGCCAGGCCTGCCACGACGTCGGCCACCGCACGCTGCTCGGGTGGACGCTCTCCGGGCACGATCGCGGCGGCGTCTACTGCTCGGACTGCCACGCCGCGCACCAGCGCGAGCCGTGGAACCTGCGCCGGCCCGACGCGGTGGCGCGGGCCGTCGCGCCGCACGCCGGCGACGTCACGCGCCTGTGCAGCAGCTGCCATCCGGAGGTGGCCGCGACCTTCGCGATGCCCTCTCGCCACCCGCTGCGCGAGGGCATGCTGTCGTGCACCGACTGCCACGCGCCGCACGGCGAGCGCCGCGATGCGCTCGGGGCGGAGACCGCCCGCTGCGCCTCGTGTCATCAGGACTACGCCGGGCCGTGGATCTACGAGCACGGCCCGGTCACCGAGGACTGCGGCACCTGTCACGCTCCGCACGGCTCGAGCGCGCGCGCGCTGCTCGAGACCAACGAGCCCGGCGTGTGCCTCTCGTGCCACACGATCGCCGAGTCCGGCGCCGTCCACGACCCCTTCGCGTTCGCGACGCGCTGCTCGGACTGCCACTCGGCGGTGCACGGCTCCTACGCGGACCCGCACCTGAGGCGCTGAGGAGGACGACGATGCGTTCGCGCTGGACTCCCGGCCTCTTCGCGCTCCTCGCCGCGCTGACGGCGGCCCCGCCGCTCGCGGCCGAGGACGAGGACGAGGAGCGCCCGGAGCTCGCGCTGCGCTGGTCGCTGACGCCGATCGCCGAGTACCGCTGGATCGAGCCCGACCAGGACGACGACGGCCTCGGGGGCTTCCTCGACCAGTACGCGTTCGTCCCGAACAAGTCGAGCGCGTTCCCGGTCGAGCTCGGCGTGCGCGACGCTTCGCTCGATCTGCTCGGCGACGCGGAGACGCCGCTGCTGCAGCTGCGGCTCGACAGCCCGACCTCGAACCTCGGCGTCTCGGGCTCGCAGATCGACGAGCCCTTCTTCAACCAGCGCGCGCTGCTGCTCGGGCGCCTGCCCGGGCTCGACCTCGACCTGCGCTACCGGCGGCTGCGCACCGAGGAGACGCGGCTGTTCCCGAACACCGCCGGCGCCGGCCTGCCTTTCGAGGACCGCAGCCGCCCCGACGACCGCTTCGCGCGCGAGCGCACCGGCTTCGCGGCCGAGCTGCTCGCCCGGCCCGGCGACCTGCTCGCGCCGGCGGCCCGCATCGACGCGCTCGCGTCGCCCGAGCTCGCGCTGCGCGGAGGCTACGAGGCGCGCGGCGGCCAGCGCCAGCTGCGCTTCCTGATCGAGCCCGCGAACCGCTGGCTCGGGCTCGCGCAGGACCGGGACCAGCGCGTCGCCGACGTCGGAGGCGGGCTGCTGCTCGCGCCCGGAGGGCTGCTCACGCTGACCCTCGACGTCGACCACGAGCGCTTCCGCGAGGACGCCGCGACGATCGTGCAGAGCGCGCTCGGCGGCGGCATCGCGGCGACGCAGCAGACGATCGGCTTCGTTCCCGACACCGACCGCACCACCGGCACGGCGCGCCTGCGCAGCCGGCTCGGCGAGCGCGCGGTGCTGCAGGGGAGCTTCCAGGTCTCGCACCTCGAGCAGGTCGAGGACTTCACGCCGCTCCAGCGCGCCGCCGGGCTGCGCGACAACGCGGTCGACCACTACGCTGCCGACCTGTCGGGCGACGTCGCGCTCGTCGGCCCGCTGAGCGCGAACGCGAGCTTCGAGTACGACCGCCGCGACAACCGGATCGAGCGCGGCACGCCGCTCTTCAACCCGGGCGGAGCCGACGGCACGCAGGTCGACGAGTTCGTCGAGGCGTGGACGCGGATCCGCGCCGGGCTCGAGCTCGCGTACCGGATCGACGCCGGGAACCGCATGGCGCTCGGTGGCCGCTTCGAGTCGTTCGATCGCGACCTCGACTTCGCGTCGCCGGGCTGCCCGCCGGCGCCCTGCTTCCCCGCGATCCTGCCGGCGAACGCGCTCGTCGACGACGAGTCGGAGGCGTACACCGTGTACGCGCGCACGCGCCTGCGGCCGCACGCGCGCGTCGGCGTCGGCGCGGAGCTCGGCTACCGCACCGCGCCGGAGACCGGGTACGTGACCGACCTCGACGACGTCGTGTACGGCAAGCTGCGCGCCACCTACACGCCGCCGCTGCCGAGGCCGCTCGTGCTCTCGCTGCTCGCGAGCGGCCAGACCGGCGAGAACCGCGACCAGGTGATGGTCGGCGGCGGCGGGCTCGGCACGCCGCCGGCGGGGCCGAACCTGCGGCGCCGTTTCGAACGCTTCGACTGGCTGGTCGGGCTCAGCGCGAGCGCGGCGCCCTGGGAGCGGCTGAGCCTGTTCGCGTCCGTTTTCGTGTCGCGCAACGGCCAGGACTACGACCTCGCGCGCTCGACGCTCCAGCGCTACGTGCAGCCGCTGGCTCCGGTCGGCTTCTTCGACGTCGGCGACGTCGACTACGAGAACGACCAGTGGAGCGTCGTACTCGGAACCCACGTCGATCTCGACGAGCGCAGCGACGCGTCGCTCTCCTACACCTACGCGCGCGCCGAGACGAGCTATCGGGGCGGCGGGTCGACTCCGCTCGCGCTGCTGCGCTCGAACGCCGACGTCGATTCGAGCCTGCACGGCGCCGAGCTCGAGGTCGGGCGCTGGCTGCGCGACGGGCTGCGCGTGCTCGTCGGCTACCGCTTCGAGTACTTCATCGACGACACCGGCCTGCCCGAGAGCCTGAACAGCGCCGTGCGGCCCTTCGACCTGACCACGACGCGGCACACGGCGATCGTCGGCGTGACGCTGACGAGCGCGCTGCTCGACGAGCCGTAGCCGCGAAGGAGATCACCATTGACCGCGCCGGAAGCACCGCCCCCGCGCCCGATCTACAACTGGATGAGCGGCATCGGAGCCGCGCTCGCGACCCTCGGCGTCGCGATCGTCGCGGTCCAGCTGCTGCTCGAGCAGATCGTCGGCGGCCACTCGGGCTACGCCGGGCTCGCGCTGCTGCCGGCGCTCGGCCTGGCGGCGCTGGGCGCGGCGCTCGGCGTCGCGGGCTGGCTGCGCGAGCGCCGGCGCCAGCGGCGCGGCGAGCGCTCGAGTTTCTACGAGACCTGGGTCGTCGACCCGTGGGACGTCGTGCGGCGACGCGGCCTGTGGTTCGTGCCTCTGGTGGTCGCCGCGGTCGCCCTCGCGCTGCTCGGCGCCGGCGC
The DNA here is from genome assembly GCA_964597285.1 of uncultured Spirochaetales bacterium. Taxonomy (GTDB): domain Bacteria; phylum Myxococcota_A; class UBA9160; order UBA9160; family SMWR01; genus JAHEJV01. The sequence goes on along the minus strand of CAZQYK010000028.1, from coordinate 2,565 downwards.
GGGCACCGTCGGCGTCGTCGCGTACAGCGAGTCGAACACCTTCTGCACCGAGGCCTGTCACTCGGTGATGGGCCCGGAGGCCAGGGCCTACCAGGACACGGCGCACTCCCGGGTCCCGTGCGTGAAGTGCCACGTCGGGGCAGGCCCGGAGGGCTTCCTCGCGGCGAAGCTCGGCGGGCTGCGCCAGCTCTACGCGCTCGCGACCGACAGCGTGACGCGGCCGATCCCGACGCCGATCCACGGCGGTCGGATCGACCGCGAGCTGTGCGAGGGCTGTCACGCCCCCGAGCGCGAGGCCGGCATCGAGGCGCGCGCCCACACCTACTTCCTGTCCGGCGAGGACGTCGACCCGGTGCGCGTCGCGATGATCCTGAAGGTCGGCGGCGGCAGTGCCGACGGCCCGATGCCCGGCGAGGGCGTGCACTACCACATGCAGCTCGCCCGCGAGGTCGAATACGTCGCGCGCGACCCGCAGCGTCTCGAGATCGCGTGGGTGCGCGTCACCGAGCGCGACGGGACGCAGCGCGAGTACGAGAGCGAGTCGGAACCGCTCGACGACGACGAGCGCGCGGCGCTTCGGCTGCGCACGATGGAGTGCATCGACTGCCACAGCCGGCCGGCGCACCGCTTCGCTCCCGCGACCGAGACGGTGAACCGAGCGCTCGAGGCGCGGCTGCTGTCACGCGAGCTTCCGTCGATCAAGGAGGTCGCGGTGCAGGCGCTCGACGGCGGCTACGAGACGACCGCCGACGCGCTGGTCGGGATCGAGGAGCACGTGCGCGGATTCTACGAGGAGGAGTACCCGGAGGTCGTCGAGGACCGCTCCGACGTCCTCGACGCGGGCATCGAGGCGCTCCACGCTCTCTACCGCCGCACGGTCTTCCCGGAGATGGAGGCCGACTGGAGGGCGCATCCCGACCACGGCAATCACCTCGACACGCCGGGCTGCTTCCGCTGCCACAACGACGAGATGGTCGACGCCGACGGCGACGCGATCCCGTCGGACTGCGCGACCTGTCACGCAGTGCTCGCTCAGGCCGACGAGGCCATCGCGACGATGGAGGACTTCGACGTGGGCCGGCCCTTCGTGCACCCCGAGGACGGCAGCACCTTCGACGAGTTCTCACTCTGCTCCGACTGTCACACCGGCGGCGCCGAGCTCTATGAGTGACGACTCCCGCTCACTTCTTCCGCGCGGCCTTCTCGAGCTCGAGGACCCGGCCCTTCGCCTCCTTCGGGATCGGGTGGTCGATCTCGTCCTTCATCTTCTCGAAGTCGAAGCTCTCGAAGGTCGGGCTCTCGGAGTTGTGACAGGCGGTGCAGATCTTCTCGTTCTTGCCCGGGTCCCGCATGCCGGCGGCGAGCGCCTTCTCGCGGCTCTTCGCGTGCACGGTCTTCTTGCGGTAGTCGCTGCCCGGCCCGTGGCACGACTCGCACTGCACGCCGTCGGAGACGTCGAGCGGCTTCTTGAAGATCTGCGCCTTCTCGAGCCCGTGCGCGGTGGCGTGGCAGCGCACGCACTCGTCGGCCTCCCAGGCCGGAACCGCGAGGCCGCGCTCCACGGCGATCTTCGCCGCCTCGTCGCCGCGCAGCGTCTGCATCGCCTTCGCGTGCTTCTCCTGCTTCCACGCGCCGAGCTGATCGCCGACCAGCTCCTTCTTGTGGCAGCGGCCGCAATCGTCGACTCCGACGTACTTCGGCTCCGCCGACGCGCCCTGCACGCCGCCGATCAGCACCGCGACGGCGGCGACGGCCGACGCGACCGCCGCGATCGATGCGCCGTTGCTCTGCATCACGAGCCCTCCTCGGCTGTTCGTCACGACGTGCGCGACAGTAGCCCGCGCGCACTCCGCGATCCAGCGATGCCACCGCGCAGGAGACCGATTTCATGGCCTATCACCACTACGACCGCCTGACCGCGCTCGACAGCTCCTTCCTCGACCTCGAGTCGCCCGGTGTCCACATGCACGTCGGCTCGGTGGGGCTGTTCGACCCAGGGCCCTCCGTCGACGGCGACGGGCACATCGACCTCGAAGCGGCCCTCGAGGGGGTCGGCGCGGGGCTGCGGCGGACGCCGCGCTTCCGGCAGCGGCTCGAGCGCACGCCGCTGACCGGGAGGCCGGTCTGGATCGACGACGAGCACTTCAACCTCGCCTACCACGTCCGCCACACGGCGCTGCCGGCGCCGGGCGACGAGCGACAGCTCAAGCGGCTGGTCGGCCGGCTGATGTCACAGAAGCTCGACCGCGCCAAGCCGCTGTGGGAGCTCTGGTTCGTCGAGGGACTCGAGGGCGGGCGCATCGCGGTCGTCTCGAAGGTCCACCACTGCCTGATCGACGGGATCTCCGGCGTCGACCTGCTCGGCGCGTTCATGGGCCCGGACCCGAATCACCGCGTCGAGGCCATCCAGACGCGCTGGATGCCGCGCCCGGCGCCGGGCCCGCTGCGGCTGCTCGGCGGCGAGCTGTGGCGCCGCGCCACGGCGCCGGCGCACGCCGCCGCGGCGCTGCGCAGCGCGCTCGCCGAGCCGCGACGCAGCCTGGAGCGGGCCGCGCACGCGGCGTC
>CAZQYK010000027.1:0-2606 GCA_964597285.1 uncultured Spirochaetales bacterium | reverse complement strand
GGCGACAACGCCGGGGCGCAGGCGCAGCTCGACGCGGCCGAGCGCGCCGCGCCGCGCTTCGCGCGGGTGCAGCACTACCGCGCGAACGTCGCGTGGCTGCGCGGCGACCGCGCCGGCGCGATCGCCGCGCTGCGCCGCGCGCTCGAGCTCGAGCCCGGCGACCCGCTCTTCCGCACGAACCTCGAGCGGCTCGAGGCGATGGCGCCGGGCGCGGCCGGGGCGGAGCGCCCCGCTGCCGCGAGCGCGCCGTCGGGCGGTCCTTGACTCCGGGTCCGGCGGTCGAAGACAATCGGCGCGACACGGAGTTGCGGAAATGCGGGCTGTGCACTCGGGCTGGATCCGCCTCGCCGACGCCGCTCGAATCGCCGCCGCGGCGGCCGGGCTCGCGCTCGGCCCGGCGCTGTCAGCCGCCGCGACGCCGCCGACGCCGGACGGCGCGCAGCTCCAGGTCAATACGCACACGACCGGCGCGCAGCAGGCCTCGGCCGTGTCGGCCCAGGACGACGGCGGCTTCGTCGTGGTCTGGGAGAGCTACGGCTCGGCCGGAGACGACGGCGACGCGACGAGCATCCAGGCCCGCCGCTACTCGAGCGACGGCTCGCCGCAGGGCGGCGAGTTCCAGGTCAACACCTACACGACGAGCTACCAGCTCTCGGCGGCCGTCGCGGCCGTCGGCGACGGCCGCTTCGTCGTCGTCTGGGACAGCTACGGGTCGAGCGGCAGCGACGGCGACGCGACGAGCATCCAGGCCCGCCGCTACTCGAGCGACGGCTCGCCGCAGGGCGGGGGGTTCCAGGTCAACAGCTACACGACCTCGAGCCAGTTCCAGCCCGCGGTCGCCGCAGAGCCCGGCGGCGACTTCGTCGTCGTCTGGACCAGCAGCGGCGGCCCGCCGGGCGAGGACGCGAGCGGCCTGAGCGTCCGCGGTCAGCGCTTCAGCTCCGACGGCTCGCCGCAGGGCGGCGAGTTCCAGGTCAATACCTACACCACCGGCGACCAGGTCGCGGGCGGCGTCGCCGCGGAGGCCGACGGGAGCTTCGTCGTGGTCTGGGAGAGCCAGGGCTCGAGCGGCAGCGACGCGAGCGGCTCGAGCATCCAGGCGCGGCGCTTCTCGTCCAGCGGCACCGCGCAGGGCTCCGACTTCCAGGTCAACACCTACACCACGTCGCACCAGATCGAGCCGTCGGTGGCCGCCGATCCGATCTTCGGCTTCGTCGTCTCGTGGGAGAGCTACGAGTCGACCGGCCTGCCGCCGACCGAGTACCGGATCCGCGCGCAGCGCTTCGACTCGGGCGGGTCGCCGCTCGGGAGCGAGATGCTCGTCACCTCGCTGCCGGCCGCGAGCTCCGAGCACGCGCCCTCGGTCGCGGCCGCTGCGGACGGGACCTTCGCGATCGTCCGCGACACGAGCTCGGGCGAGATCGTCGCCGACCGCTTCGACTCCTCCGGGACGCCGATCGGATCGCACTTCCAGGTGAACGCGTACACGACCGGCACCCAGATCCGCGCCCGCGCCGCGATGGTCGACGACGGCCGCTTCGTCGTCGTCTGGGACAGCTACGGCTCGCCCGGCGACGACACGAGCTCGTTCAGCGTGCAGGGCCAGCGCTACCTGCCCGAGCCGGGCAGCGCCGCGATCGCGCTCGGCGCGGGGCTCGCGGCGGCGCTCGCGCGGGGGCGGCGCCGCGCCCGCTGACCGGCGGTGCCCCGCCTCCGCGGGCCGCTCCGCGCGCGCCGACCGGATCGCCCTCGCGATCGCGCTCGGCGTCTTCGCGTGGACGGCGCTGCGCAGCGCCGGCTATCTCGTCGACGACAGCTTCATCGCGCTGCGCTACGCGCGAAACCTCGTCGACGGCCACGGGCTCGTGTTCAACCCCGGCGAGCGCGTCGAGGGATTCACGAGCCCGCTGCTGGCGCTGCTCGCGGCGCTCTGCCTCGCGCTCGGCGTCGACCCGCTCGCCGCGCTCGCCGGCGTCGCCGCCGCGTCGGCGGCCGCCGTGCTCGCGATCGCCGCGCGCCTCGAGCGCGAGCTCGCCGCGCCACCCGACGGCGGCCGGACGCTGCCCCTCGCGCCGGTGCTGCTGCTCGCGACGCCGGCCTTCGCGTACTGGTCGCTGCGTGCGCTCGAGACGATGCTCTTCACCGCGCTCGCGCTCGGCGCGGTGGCGCTGCTGTGGCGCGAGGTGCGCCTGCGGCGCTGGCGCGGGTCGGGGGTCGCGTTCGCGGCGCTCGCTTGGACGCGCCCGGAGGGGGCGCTCGTGTTCGGGCTCGCGGCCGCCGCGCTCGCGCCGGTGGCGTGGCGGGCCGGGCCGCGCGCGCGAGCGCCCTTTGCCGCGAACGCCGCGCTCGTGCTCGGCGCGGTCGGTGCGCTGCTCGCGTGGCGCCGGGCCAGCTACGACGCGTGGCTCCCGAACACCTTCCACGCGAAGGTCACCGGCGGCGCAGGCCAGGTCGCGACGGGCCTCGGCTACGCGCTCGACTTCGCGCTCGGCGCACCGCTGCTCGCCGCGGCGCTGCTCGCGCCGCTCGCGCTCGCCTCGCGGCGCGTGCGCGCGCGCGTGCGGCGGCCCGCGCTCGCCGCTGCGCTCGCCGCGCTCGTCGCGGGC
>CAZQYK010000026.1:0-3236 GCA_964597285.1 uncultured Spirochaetales bacterium | reverse complement strand
GCCTCCAGTGCATTAGTGTCGGACAGGGAGAACCGCCGTCGGACTGCGCTCGCTAGAGACCTGACTTGAATACCTAACTAGACTTCGTCCGTTGACCCACCCTCGCCCTTTGCATTCCTGCAACACAGGGCAGCCGCCACGACCTCCGAGGCGAATGCCTATGGGCTAAGAGCAACAGGGCAGCGACCCTGACCTCCGACTCCCGTACGCGCCCCCCTTGACTGCCGGAGATCCCGAAGATCTCGACGGGCAAGCGATGCTCACGTCGCCTTGGCACGGTGCAGAATCGAAGCGCTAACCGGCCACGGATCGTGGTACTGTGTGTCCCACGTGTGTCCGGGCGGTTTTGCGGGGTTCCAAATGCCTGGTTCCAAAGGCAAATGTGGCGGGGCGGACGGGACTCGAACCCGCAACTTCCGGCGTGACAGGCCGGTGCTCTAACCAGTTGAACTACCGCCCCGACCGCGCGTTCGGATAGCAAACTGGCGGCGCGGCAGACAGGGGCCCCGACGCTCAGGAGCGCCGCCGCGCCTCTTCGAGCGCCTGCGCCGCCTGGAGCTGCGCCGCCTGGATCTGGAGCATCAGGCCCATGTCGCCGGCGACCTTGACGCGGCCCGCCATGAAGGCCTCGAGCGGCTTGAGGCGGCCGATCGCGAGCTCGTCGGCGTCGGCGGCACTGACGCTGAGCGTCGTCGACGGCTCGGGCGGGATCTCGCCGGGGCCGAGCAGCAGGTCGGCGCGCCAGTCGCCGGCGTCGCTCGTGACGACCACGCGCAGCAGGCCGCGCAGCGGCGCGAGCGCCTCGACGACGGCCGGGATCGCCGGCGCGCCGAGCGCGGCGGCGGCCTGCGCAGCCCCCGAGTCCGGTCGGAAGAGGCCCGACACCGCCTGCCCGACGGCGCCGCCGCGTCCGCCCCACAGCGCGCCGCGCCAGTCCTCGACGCTCTGCACGTAGCTGAACGCCGCGTCGGCGCGCGAGCCGCTGCGCACCGCGAAGCGGCCGCCCCGCGCCTCGACCACCCACTCGCCGCCGCCGTCGCCCTCGAGCCGCAGGCCGAGCACGAGGTCGAGCGCGCGAGCGGCCTCGGGCGGATCGACCGCGGCGAGCGCCGCGGGCAGATAGCCCTCGAGCAGCTCGGCGGGCGACACCGGGGACGCGGGGAACTCGGCCATGCTCGGCTCCGGAAGCTTCGGCGAGGGGGGCGGAAGAGAGGGCGCAGTCTACCCCAGGCACGGCGGGCGCGGCGCGGCCGGCGAGGCGAACTATCCTCGCCGCTCGCCGACGGAGGGCAGACGATGGACGCACGCGAGCTGGAGGAGGGAAGCCGGCTCCACCTCGAATTCGACAAGCTCGGCAAGATCGGCGCGCGCGGGCAGCGCGTCGTGCCGGTCGTGCTGCAGCATGCCGAGACGAACGAGGTGCTCTTCGTCGGCTATGCGAACCGCGAGGCGCTGGCCGAGACGCTGCGGCTGCGCGAGGCGGTGCTCTGGTCGACGTCGCGCGACGCGCTCTGGCACAAGGGCGCGACCTCCGGCGATCGCCTCGCGCTGGTCGACGTGCGCGTCAACTGCGAGCAGAACTCGCTGCTCTACCGCGTCGTGCCGCGCACCGGCGGCGTCTGCCACACGCGCGACTCCGACGGCCGCGCGCGGCGCAGCTGCTACTACCGCCGGCTCACCGACGCGGACGAGCTCGAGGCGGTCTGAGCCTCAGGACGCGGGGCGCAGCCGGTAGCGCACCGGCATGCGCTTGATGCCGCCGACGAAGCTCGAGCGCAGCCGCTCGACCGGGCCGGCGAGCTCGCAGGCGTCGAGCCGCGCCGCGAGGTGCCGGAACACGACGCGCAGCTCGAGGCGCGCGAGGTTCGCGCCGAGGCAGAAGTGCTCGCCGATCCCGAAGGCCAGGTGGCGGTTCGGCCGGCGGTCGATGCGGAACGCGAAGGGCTCGTCGAAGACCTCCTCGTCGCGGTTCGCCGACGGGTAGAAGAGGCACAGGTTGTCGCCCGCGCGGATCTTCACGCCGCGGATCTCGACGTCCTCGACCGGCGTGCGGCAGAACTGGATCACCGGCGAGGTCCAGCGGACGATCTCCTCGACGGCCGAGTCGACGAGCGACGGGTCGCGCCGGAGCCGCCGCCACTGCTCGGGGTTCTCGAGGAAGGCCAGCAGGCCGCCGGTCATCGCGTTGCGCGTCGTCTCGTTGCCGGCGACGACGAGCAGGAAGAAGTACGAGAGCAGCTCGCGCTCGGGCAGCGCCTCGCCGGCGAGCCGCGCGCTCGAGAGCACGCCGACGATGTCGTCGCTCGGCGCCGCGCGCTGCTGGCGCACGAGATCGGCGAAGTACGCGAAGAGCGACAGGCGCGCCTTCTGCGCGGTCGCGAACGCGTCGGCGCCCTCGTCCTGGTACTCGGGGTCGGCCGAGCCGATCACGCGGTTGGTCCAGTCGAACATCGTCGGCCACATCTCGCGCGGCACGCCGAGCAGCTCGGCCAGCACCTGGAGCGGCAGCGGCCCCGACAAGAGCCGAACGAAGTCGCCCTCGCGCTCGCCGCCGTCGCCCATCATCGCGTCGAGCAGGTCGCGCGTGATGACCTCGATGTCGCGCCGCATCCGCTCGAGGCCGCGCGGCGTGAAGCGGTGACTCGCGAGGCGGCGGAAGCGCGCGTGGTCGGGCGGGTCCATGTTCAGGAGGTGGCGCAGCGGGGAGTCGCCCTCGGGCGGCGCGAACTCCGGGAACGCGGCCAGCCGCGGCCCGTTGCGGAAGAGCTCGGGCTGCTTCGAGATCCAGACGACGTCGGCGTGCTTCGTCACGCACCAGAACGGGTTGACGATGTGGCGGTCGTTCCAGTGGATCGGGTCCTCGCGGCGCAGCCGCGTCCACGCGTCGTGCGGATAGCCGTTGCGCGCGTAGGTGTCGTTGCTGATGACGTCGAGCGTCTCGAGGCCGGGCGCGGCAGGCGCGGTGGACATGGGGCCTCCTCCGTCGGGCGGGGCGCTGCGAGAGATTCGGACAAGTCAGCGCCCGGCTCAAGTCGGGCCCCGGTGCGAGCGGGCGCTCATTAGGCCGGTCCCACGCCGCGCGGGCAACGCGAGGTGGTGGGCGCGGACGGGATCGAACCGCCGACTTCCTCGGTGTAAACGAGGCGCTCTACCAGCTGAGCTACGCGCCCGTGGGCGCGCCTAGTTTACGCCGGCCGGCGCCGGGATCTCCACCGCCTTCGCGCCCTGCGGCGGCA
>CAZQYK010000025.1:0-4412 GCA_964597285.1 uncultured Spirochaetales bacterium | reverse complement strand
CAGCCGGTCGACGACGCGGGCGACACGGTCGCCGAGCGAGGTGTGGAACACGATCGCCTCGGCATCGGAGTTGTCGAGCAGGTACCGCAGCTCGTCGTCGAGGTAGCGGTAGTTGACGTTGACCGGGACGTGGCGCCCCTTGAACGCCGCGAACTGGCTCTCGAGGTACTCCGGCCCGTTGTAGAGATAGAGCCCGACCTTCGAGCCGGGCTTCAGGCCGGCCGCGGCGAAGGCCGCCGACAGGCGCGCCGAGCGCCGCTCGTACTCGCTCCAGCTGCGGCGCACGTCGCCGCAGACCACCGCGTCGCGTTCGCCGATCCGGTCGGCGAGCGCCTCCCAGAGCGTCGCGTAGTGCTTCTCCATCGATCCTCCCAGGGCTGGCGGAGTCTCGCGCCGCGGCGCGCCCGGCACAAGTCGTCGCCGGGATCCGGCGCTACTCCCCGGCCCAGGAGTCGAGGCGCTCCATCGTGTCGACGTACTCCTGGACCATGCCCTCGATCACGCTGCGGACCGACTGGACCTGGTCGAGGCTCCCGACGATCTGCCCGACGAAGTAGTTCGCGAGCTCGGCCGCGCCGGGCACGTTGTGCGCGGTGCGCGCGATCCGCAGCTGGGCCTCGCGCACCAGGCGCGGCTGGAGCGGCATCGGCAGCGGGTCGGGGCTCGCCGGGTCGTCCCACGCCTCGGTCCACGCGCTGCGCAGCTGCCGCGCGGGCTTGCCGGTGAGCGAGCGGCTGCGCACCGTGTCGCGCGACGTCGCCTTCAGGAACTTCTCCTTGACGACGGGGTGCGTCTCCGCCTCCTCGGTGGTGAGCCACACCGAGCCGCACCAGACGCCCTGCGCGCCGAGCGCGAGCGCCGCGGTGAGCTGGCGTCCGTTGCCGATGCCGCCGGCCGCGAGCACCGGCACCGGCGCGACCGCGTCGACGACCTCGGGCACGAGCACCATCGTCGAGATCTCCCCGGTGTGCCCGCCGGCCTCGGTGCCCTGCGCGACGACGAGGTCGACGCCGGCCTCGCCGTGGCGCCGCGCGTGGTCGACCGTGCCGGCGAGCGCGGCGACCCGGACGCCGCGCGCGCGCCCCTGCTCGATCATCCACGGCGGCGGCGGGCCGAGCGCGCTCGCGATCAGCGCGATCGGGTGGCGGAACGCGAGCTCGATCACCTCGCGCTGCGACTCCCAGCCCACTGCGAACTCCGGCGGCGCGACGACGTCGGGGGGCAGCGGCGGCACGCCGTGGCGCTCGAGCAGGTCGTCGAGGAACTTCCGGTGCCCGGCCGGGATCCGCGCGTCCATCTCGTCGCGCGCGAGCCCGCCCTTCTCGCTGCCGGCGAAGCGCGTCGGCAGCAGCAGGTCGACGCCGAAGGGCTTGCCGCCGACCTCCTTCTCGATCCACGCGAGCTCCATCTCGAGGTTCTTCGCCAAGTGGCCGGCGACGCCGAGCACGCCGAGGCCGCCGGCCTTCGACACGGCGGCGGCGACGTCGCGGCAGTGCGTGAACGCGAAGATCGGGAACTCGAGGCCCAGGTCGCGGGCGAGCTGCGTGCGCATCGGTCTACCTCTCTGCTAGGCCGCGAGCCCCTGGAGCTCGGCGGCGCGGGCGCGCAGCGGCTCGGGGCCGCCCAGCAGGTGCCGGGCGAGTCCGATCCGCTTGTACCAGAAGTGCAGGTTCTGCTCGTCGGTCCAGCCGATGCCGCCGTGCACCTGCGTCGCGGTGCTCGCGATCTCGCGGCCGATCTCCGAGACGTGCGCGAGCAGGTGGCACGCGAGCAGCGGCGCCTCGTCGGGCAGCGCGTCGAAGGCGTGCGCCGCGTACCAGAGCAGCGAACGCGTCGGCTCGAGCTCGGCGATCATCTCGGCGCACAGGTGCTTCACGGCCTGGAAGGACCCGATCACGCGGCCGAACTGCTCGCGCTGCCGCGCGTACCGCACCGCCTGCTCGATCATCGACTCGCACGCGCCGAAGGCGTCGGCCGCGAGCGCGATGCGGCCCGCGTCGAGCATTCGCGCCAGCGCCGGGCCGGCGCGCTCGAAGACCCGCTCGGGCGCGACGCCGTCGAAGACGAGCTCGGCGGTCGAGCGCGTCGCGTCGATCGTCGCGAGCCGCGTCGCGGCGAGGCCCGGCGCGTCGCCGCGCGCGACCGCGAAGGTCTCCGCGTCGAGCGCGACGAGCACGAGCTCGGCGCCGATCGCGTCGAGCGCCATCATCGCCTTTCCCTCGAGCCGGCCTCCGGCGAGCCGCACGCCGGCGTCCTCGCGCACCGAGAAGAGCTCGGTCGCGGCGACCCCGATCTGGAGCTCGCCCGCCGCAACGCCGGCGAGCCAGCCGCGGGCCGCGTCGCCGCCGGCCGCCGCGAGCGCCACCGGCGCCATCACCGCCGACGCGAGGAAGGGGCTCGGCGTCACCGCGTGTCCGAGCGACTGCGCGACGAGCGCCGCGTCGAGCAGGCCGAGGCCGCTGCCGCCGTGCGCCTCGTCGACGAGCACGCCGGCGACGCCGAGCTCGGCGAGCGCGCGCCAGACCTCGCGGTCGTTCGGGTCGGGCGCGTCGCGCAGCGCGCGCACGCGCGCGATCGGCACCCGGTCGGCGAGGAATCCGCGCAGGCTCCGTTCGAGCAGCTTCTGGTCCTCCGACAATCCGAAGTCCACCGCCCTCTCCTACGCCTTCGCCGGCTTCGGCTCGCGCGGGAGCCCGAGGCCGCGCTCGGCGATGATGTTCTTCTGGATCTGCGCGGTGCCGCCGCCGATGATCAGGCCGAGCGAGAAGATCGACATCGCCTGCCAGAAGCCCTTCTCGCGCTCGTACTTCGCGTGGTCGTAGAGCGCGCCGAGCTCGCCCATCGCGTCTATCGCGAGGTTCGCGACGTCGTACGAGAGCTGGCAGTTCTCGAGCTTGACGACGAGCGCCGCGACGCCGGCGCTCTCGCCGCGCAGGCTCGCCGTCAGCAGCCGCATGCCGTGGAACTTCATCGCGAGCGCGCGCGCCTGGAGCCGCATCAGGCGGTCGCGCAGCACCGGGCTCGCAATCGCCGGCACGCCGTTCGCGCTCTCGCGGCGCATCAGCCGGATCACACGCAAGAGCAGACCTTCGGCGTTCGCGTTCAAACTGTTGCGCTCGTGCACGAGCGTCGTGTTCGCGATCTTCCAGCCCTCGCCGCGCCGCCCGACGACGTTCGCGAGGGGCACCCGCACGTCGCGGAAGAAGACCTGGTTGAACGAGTTCTCTCCGATCGAGCCCGACATGGTCTCGAGCGGCTGCACCTCGATCCCCGGCGTGTCCATCGGCAGCAGCAGGTAGCTGATGCCCTCGTGCTTGCGCGCGTCGGGCTCGGTGCGGACGAGCACGAACATCATCTGCGCCTTGTCCGCGGTGCTGGTCCAGATCTTCTCGCCGTCGACCACGAACTCGTCGCCGTCGACGCGCGCCGAGGTCCTCAGGCTCGCGAGGTCGCTGCCGGCGCCGGGCTCGGAGTAGCCCTGGCACCAGATCACCTCGCCGCGCATCGTCGGGCCGATCCAGCGCCGCTTCTGCTCCTCGCTGCCGTGCTCGAGCAGCGTCGGCACGAGCATCGACGGGCCCTGCGCGTTCAGGCCGCGCGAGACGCCGGCGCGGTTGAACTCCTCGTCCAGGATCACCGTCTCGAGCAGGTCGGGCTCGGCGCCGAAGCCGCCGTACTCGCGCGGGATCGTGCGCGCCCAGTAGCCGTGCTCGATCAAGAGCGACAGCCAGCGCGAGCGCTCTTCGGCCGAGACGTCGATCAGGCTCTCGGCGGGCCGCGCGCCGCGCTGCTCCTCGAGGAACTTGCGAACTTCGGCGCGGAAGGCCTCGTAGCGCGGGCCGTATTCCAGATCCATCACGCGCTCCCCGGCGCGCGCGTGCCCGGCTTCGGCGGGTCGGCCGGCGGCCCGGCGAAGCACTGCGCGATCGCCATCCACGCCCGCGCGACCGGGCCCACGACCTCGAGCTCCGTGTCGGCGACGTTGCGCACCTGGGTGACGGTGCGGCAGAAGTCGACCGCGCTGCCGGCCACGCGGGAGGTCTCGCTCGGCTCGTTCCACTCCCAGACCGCGCCCGACGGCGCGACGAGCCGCACGTGGGGCGACGGGCCGGGCGGCTCGAGGCCGCGGTTCGCGAAGGTCCAGCCGAAGGTCTTCACGCCGATCGTCGCGACGTGGCGCAGGCGGTCGCTCGCGGGCCGCTCGCGGCCGACGAGGTCCCAGATCTCCTGGCCGTGCGCCCAGGTCTCCATCAGCCGCGCGGTCGTGAACATCCGCACGCCCAGGTCCGGGCCGAACCACGGCAGGCGCCGCGTCGGCTCCGACGCGCCGAGGCGGTCGGCGACGTCGTGGCAGGTGCCGATCCAGCGCCCGAGCAGCGCGTCGGGCGGCAGGTCGCCGAGCTCGGCGCGCG